>JAJRXN010000037.1 GCA_024276295.1 Acidobacteriota bacterium | reverse complement strand
TTCTGCAGGAGGCGGGCATGAGAGCTACGATGCGAACATTGGCGAACACTTCGGTACGCTCCCTCGGCCTGGTCGTCGTCCTGGCGCTGGTGTGCGGCCTGGCCTTTGCCGGAGAGCGCATCAAGTTCAAGAACGGGCACAGCCTGACGGTGTCCTCGTCGCGCGTCGAAGGCGCGATGATCTACCTCGTTCTCGCCGACGGCAGTGAGATCGGCCTTCCGAAGAGCCTCGTCGCCGAGGTCGAGGCCGGACACAAGGCCAAGCCGGTCAACAGGGGCTACGTCGGGGCCTCGCCGCGCTCGAACTCCTTTCTCGATCTCAACGGAACGCAGGTGGCACTGCGCGAGCGCGTGGGAGGACCGCCTCTCCAGCTTCGTGCGGACGTGCGTCAGGCGAGCCTGCCGAGCGGCAAGCGGCTGACGGTCGGATTCAAGTACAAGGACAGCATCGACGTGACCCAGCTCGCGCGGCGGACGCCGGAGCAGTTCAGCCCCGCCGAGATGCACAGGCAGCGGGCAGGAATGGTCAAGCCCGGCTCGAAGAAGAAGAACGCCAAGGGGGCGCCGGCCATCGATCCGAGCCAGCTCAAGCTGCCGATCCGGGAAATCAACATGGTGGGGAGCCGCGCGAAGGGGACCCGCTGATTCGCGACTCCGTGGACGAGTCGTCCCTTCATGTCGTCGGCCTGACGGGGCCGAACGCCGCCGGCAAGGGAGAGGTGGCCGCCTACCTCGCCTCCCGGGGCTTCGCCGTCCACTCGTTGTCCGACATCGTCCGGGAGCAGGCGCGGGCCGCCGGGCTCCCGGTTTCGCGCGAGAACCTGATCGAGATCGGGCGCCGCCTCCGGCGCGAGCGGGGCCCCGGCGTCCTGGCCGAAATGCTGCTCCCGCGGCTCGCCGGGCGCACGGTCGTCGACTCGATCCGGCATCCGGCGGAGGTCGAGGTCTTCCGGCGGCTGCCGTGCTTCCACCTGCTTGGGGTCGACGCCGACGTCCGGGTGCGCTTCGAGCGGGCGCGTGCCCGCGGACGGGCCGGCGACGCGGCCGATCTCGACGGATTCCGTGCCCAGGAGGCGCTGGAGAATCGACCCGCCGAGGACAGCCAGCAGCTAGCCGCGACGCTGGCCCTGGCGGATGCGGTCGTTCGCAACGACGGGACGATCGATGCGCTCATCGCGGCCGTACGACGCGTCCTCGCCGGCTGGGAGATCCCGCTTTCGTCCGGGTGATCCGGCGCCGCGAATTGACGCTGTTCGGGGACGCCCCCTACAATGCTGCGGCCATCAGGCCGGCCCGCCCTGTCCATGGTGGGCCGTTTCCGGTCCCGCCGCAGCGGCGGTAGGGGCCGTGAGCGGCCCGGAGCGAGGGATCCGTGAAGGTACCGCGCAAGGAATCGATGACCCTGGCGGAGAAGCTCTATCTGCCGGCCGTGCTCAAGGGCCTTGCGATCACGGGCCGCCACGCCGTCCGCCCGTCGGACAAGGTGACGCGCCAGTATCCCGAGGAGCCCTCGCCACTGCCGCCGGGGTACCGCGGCATGCCGGTGCTCGTGCGCGACGAGGACGGGCGCATCAAGTGCGTCTCCTGCCAGATGTGCGAGTTCGTCTGCCCGCCGGAGGCGATCAAGATCGTCCCCGGCGAGTACGCCGAGAGCAACGTCGAGAAGTACCCGGCGCGTTTCGACATCAACATGCTGCGCTGCATCTACTGCGGGATGTGCGAGGAAGCCTGCCCCGAGGAGGCGATCTTCATGAGCGACAACGCGACGTTCGTCGCCGCGTCGCGGGCCGATGCGGTCCTGCCGAAAGAGCGCCTGCTCGAACTCGGCGGCGTGCACTCCGGAGGGATCCGCAAGTGGGCTTCCAAGTGAGCGGCACCGCGGCCGCCCGCTAGCGGCGCCGGCAGGACGCGCATCGCGCGGATGGGGCGGATGGAGCACATATACGAGAACGGGATCCGGATCACCCGGGAGGTTGGCCGGGACGAGGTCCGCAAGGTCAGGCTCGAGGAGATCGGCTCTCCCGCCGATCTGCGGGGGCTCTCGATCGAGCAGCTCGAGGATCTGGCGAGCCAGGTGCGGACC
>JAJRXN010000036.1 GCA_024276295.1 Acidobacteriota bacterium | reverse complement strand
GATCCTCGAGGCCTTCGGCTCGCAGGTCGTCGCCGAGCTGGCGCGTCGCTCGGCCGAGGAGGCGCTGGCCCGCGAGCACGCCTACTTCGAGCAGCTCCTGCACACGGCGTCCGACGCGATCGTGATCCTCGACCGCGAGGATCGCGTGCTGTCGGCCAACCGGCGATTCGAGGAGACGTTCGGCTTTCCGCTCGCGAGCATCCGTGGCCGTCCGATCAACGATCTGATCGTTCCGCCGACGGCCCGCACCGAAGCCGAGGGCCTCTCGCGGCTGAGCCACGCCGGGAGCGTCGTGCGGGCCGAGGGCACGCGGGCGGATTCCGCCGGGCGACCGGTGCCGGTCTCGATCGTGGCCTACCCGGTGATGATCGGTGGACGACAGGTCGGCGTGATCGCCGCCTACCGCGACATCAGCGACCAGCGCCGGGCGACCGAGGCGCTGCGCGCGTCGGAGGAGCGCTACCGCACGCTGTTCGAGAGTTCGAAGGACGTGATCTACATCTCGACTCCGGAAGGTCGCCTGGTCGACGTCAACCCCGCCGGTGTCGAGCTGTTCGAGTTCCCCTCGCGGCAGGCGCTGCTCGCCGTCGACCTGCGCGAGCTGTACGTCGACCCGGCGGATCGCGAGCGCCTGGTCCAGATGCTCGAGCGTGACGGCTTCGTCGTCGACTTCGAGGCCGAACTCAAGACTCGCAGCGGGCGGCGCATCATCGTCCAGGATTCCTGCACGGCGGCCCGCGACGCCGACGGCCGGCTGATCTCGTACCGCGGCTTCCTGCGCGACGTGACCGAGCAGCGCAGCCTCGAGCAGCAACTCCGCCATTCGCAGAAGATGGAAGCCCTCGGCCGGATCGCCGGCGGCGTGGCCCACGACTTCAACAACCTGCTGATGGGCATCGAGGGCTTCGCCTCGGTGCTGGCCACCGAACTCGGCGACGAGGACCGGCGACGCGGCGACGTCGAGGAGATCCGCAAGCTGGCGCGGCTCGGCGGGCAGCTCACGCGCAAGCTGCTCGCCTTCAGTCGCCAGCAGGTGCTGGCGGTCGAGACCGTAAGGATCAACGACCTGGTCGAGGAGATCGAGGGCTTCCTCGCGCGCGTCATGGGAGAGGACATCGAGCAGGTCCACCTCCTCGAGCAGGACCTCTGGCCGGTGCGGGCCGACCCCTCGCAGCTCGAACAGGTGCTGATCAACCTGGCGGTCAACGCGCGTGACGCGATGCCAGAGGGCGGGACGCTGACGATGCGCACCGAGAACGTCGTGATCGAGGATCCACGCCGTGCCGAGGCGCTCGGGCTGAGTCCCGGGTCGTGGGTCAGGGTCTCGGTCGCCGATACCGTGGTCGGGATGACGAGCGAGGTCCGCGAGCGGATCTTCGAGCCGTTCTTCACGACGAAGGAGGTCGGTCGCGGCTCCGGTCCCGGACTGTCGATCGTCTACGGCATCGTCAGCCAGTCCGGGGGCGCGATCCATGTCGAATCGGCCCCCGGACAGGGCTCGACGTTCGAGATCTACCTGCCCCGCGCTCCCGGCGAGGCGGTCGAGCCGAGCGCCAGCGTCGATGGCACGCTGGCCAGCCGCGGCCACGAGCGGATCCTGCTCGCCGAGGACGAGGACGCCGTCCGCCGCTCGCTCCAGCGCGTGCTCGAGCGTCACGGCTACGAGGTCGTCAGCGCCTCGGACGGCCTCGGCGCGCTCGAGCTGTCGCGCAGCCTGCGCGGCCGGATCGACCTCGTGATCGCCGACGTCCAGATGCCGCGACTTTCCGGCACGACGCTGGTGCACGAGCTGCGTCGCGTGCGGCCCGATCTGCCGGCGCTGTTCATCTCGGGACACGTCAGCGACGAGGTCGAGGATGCCGCACGGACCGAGCGCGTGCGGGTGCTGCGCAAGCCGTTCCGTCCCGAGGCCCTGCTGACAGCGCTGCGCGAGATCCTCGACCGCTGATCAGCGGAACGCGCCGCGGACGAGATCCGCCAGCCGCGCGACATCGATCCGCGTGACGAGCGTCACGACGGGAAGATCGGGGTCCCGCCGGGGCCGTCGATCGACGATCGTCTGGCCCCGCGCCCGTCCGGAGAGCGCGACCGAGACCGGAGCCTGCTCGCAGGCGAGCACGCACGACGGCTCGAGCATCACCGCCGCCGCGAGCGGGTCGGGCAGCGCGACGCCATCCGCCCCGCCGGCGAGCCCGGCGCGGACGAGGTGATCCAGCATGCGCAGCGCGCGGCGGGCGAGAGGCGACGTGCCGCCGATCCAGCCGCGCAGCTCGTCGAGCGGGATCCGATGGTCGAGGGTCGTCTCCCACGAGACGATCTCGAGTCGCAGGCCGGCGGCGAGCACCCGCGCCACCGCCTCCGGGTCGACATACGCGTTGAACTCGGCGGCGGCCGTGGCGTTGCCCTGCCCGGCGATCGTGCCTCCCATCCAGACGACCCGCCCGAGGCGCTCCGGAAGACCGGGATCGAGAGCCAGTGCCAGCGCCAGGTTCGTCAGCGGGCCGAGCGCCAGCAGGTCGAGTGGCTCGCCCGGGGACGCGGACGCCGCGTCGATCAGCGCCCGCACCGCGTGCGGCGGACGCGCTTCGAGACGCGGCGCGCGGTCGACCGTTCCGCCGAGTCCGTCGGATCCGTGCACGTCGCTCGCGTCGCACCGCGTACCGAGCAGCGATGCGTCGGCGCCGCGATGGAGCGGCACGTCGCGGGCCTGCGCGTCCTCGAGCAGCAGTGCGGCGTTGCGCGTCGCCCGGTCGGCGTCGACGTTTCCGGCGACGGTGCCGATGCCGGCGATCCGCTCGCGCGCCGCGCCGAGCACCATCGCCAGCGCCAGGGCATCGTCGATTCCCGGATCGGTGTCGACGAACAGACGGCTCACGACGGTCGGTTCCGGGCGGCGAGGAAGCGTTCGAGCGCCGCGAGGGTCGGCATCGACTCGATCGCGCCACGCCGGGTCGTCGCCAGCGCCCCGGCGGCGCACGCCCTGCGGGCCGCGTCGACGAGTGACAGTCCGCGGGCGAGGCCGTCGGCAAGGGCACCGTTGAAGGCGTCGCCCGCACCGACCGCATCGACCGCCTCGACCGGACAGGCGTCGATCGGCGTCACGCCGCGCTCGTCGACCACGACCGCTCCCCGGGCGCCGAGCGTCACGACGACCGCGGTGCCCCAGCGGCGGCGCAGCGCCCTGCCGGCCTCCGACGCGCCGCCGACCGTCTCGACCAGGATTCCCGAAAGCCGGGAGGCCTCGACCTCGTTGGGCGTCAGCACCCACGCCGCCGAAAGCAGCTCTTCGGGGGGCGTCGCGTGGGCCGGGGCGGGGTCGAGCACGACGCGCGCGCCCGCGAGGCGGGCCGCCCGCGCCGCGGCGAGCGATGCCGCCGCCGGGACCTCGAGCTGGAGCATCAGCACGCTGTCCGAGTCCATGAACACCTGCAGGCCGTGCGCGTCTTCGGGGTCGACCCGTCCGTTGGCGCCCGGTGCGACCGCGATCTGGTTCTGTCCGTCCGGCCCGACGACGATCAGCGCCGTGCCGGTGGGCGCGTCGCCGTCGATCCGCACGCCGCCGGTGTCGACATCGGCCCGGCGCAGCGCGGTCAGCAGCATGCGGCCGAACGGGTCGTCGCCGACGCGGCCGAAGATCCGCGTCTTGGCGCCGAGGCGGGCCGCCGCGACGGCCTGGTTGGCGCCCTTTCCCCCGGCGCCCTGGTGGAACTCGCCGCCGAGCACGGTCTCGCCCGGGCCGGGCAGCTCGGGAACGCGGACCGACAGATCGACGTTCAGGCTGCCGAAGACAAGCACCGCCATCGTCCCGATCCTCCTCCGGTCATCATAGGTCCCGCTCCCCGCCCAGGAGCGCCTCGATCAGGTTCCGCTTGGAGAACTCGCCGAAGCTGACCCAGTGCAGTCCGCCCTCGCGGCCGAGCAGTCTGCGTGTCACCGTACGCGTCGAGTACCCCGCGGCCCTCAGTCGGCGCGCGTCGCGTGCGAGCGACTCCCAGAACTCGATGCGCCGCGCCAGCGCGGCGTCGGCCTCGCGGATCATGCCGGCGTGGGCACAGAGCAGCAGCGTCGGGCGGAGGGCGCGCACGCGGTGCAGCCCTTCGAGCTGGAGCCACGGGTCCTCGTCGCGCCGCAGGTAGCGCACCTTCGGGTGCACGAACAGGTCGCCCGAGAAGAGCCAGCCGTGGGCGTGGTCGAACAGGCAATGGTGGTCCGGGGCGTGGCCCGGCGTCGGGATCGCCTCGAGTCTCATCCCGTCGAACTCGAGCGTGCCGGAAAACGGCGTCGCGTCGACCGGTCGCGGCCGGCCCCAGACGAGCCGCCGGTAGAGCGGCACCCGGTCGAACCGGGCGAGGATCGCGACGGTGGCGGGAGGCGCGAAGATCTCGATCGCCAGCTTCCGGCGGAGCCGCGCGCTGCCCCCCGTGTGGTCCTCGTGGTGATGCGTATGGACGACCCGCTCGACGCCGAGACGCCGGTAGAGCCCCACGAGCGCCCGCGCCGTCGCCGGCGGCCCGCTGTCGATCAGCGTCCTGCCGACGAGGTAGGCCGAGGCGAGATGGAGCGGACGCCCGGCCACCGTTCGGGCGAGCAGGATCCGCGTGATCGGTCCGAGACGTCTCGTCGAGATCATCACCGCGGGTGTCCGTTCCAGGGAAGAACGCGGGCGCGCGTCATCGCTGTCGGGAAAGCGATAGGATACTCCGCGTGAATCGACATCCGTTCGAGATCGATCCGCTCGGCACGCCGGGCGATGCCGAGTTCGACGCCCCGGTCGAATCGGGTGCCCGGATGGCCGACGATTCCGGCGGTCGCCGGTTCGGGAGCCGGGACTCCGCCGAGTACGTCGCTCCGGCGAAGTCGGGCCGGCGGATGGCCGACGACTCGGGCGGGGCGCGGTTCGGACACGTCGAGACCGGCGAGTTCGGCACGCCGGCGGCCGCCGGCAAGGCCGCGGTCGACGGGGTCGGCGGCGGACGCTGGCAGGTCGGCATCGTGCCGCCCAACGGACCGCTTCCCCAGCGCTTCGGCATGCCGGCACCTGTTCTCGGCGGAGTGCGGCTCGCGCTGCTGCTGGCCGCCGGGCTGCCACTGGTCGTCTTCGGCCTGGGAATCGATCCCGAAGACCTCGTCGGCCTGTCGTGGGGCGACCTGGCCGCGCCTCTCGGTGCGCTGGCCCTCGTCCTGCTGCAGCGGCTGTTCAGCCTCCTGCGCGGGGCGGGCGGAACGGCGCAGGATCGGCAGGCCGCAGGGAGGCCGATCCGGCCGCTGGCGATCCTCGTCGAGCCCGCCGGGCTGACGGTCCTGCGTCTCTTCGGCCGCTTCGAGCTGAGCTGGTCCGATCTGACGGGACTGGCGCGGCGGGACGACGGCGGCTGGAACGTGCTCGTCCTGCACGACGGGGCGCGCTTCGTGCTCGAGCTTCCGGCGGCCGGCTGGGGCCGCCGGCTCGGCGAGGCGCTGGCCGGGGCGCGCTGATTCGCGGCGCGCCGTCGCGGTCAGCAGGCGCGGCGCGAGATCGCCAACGCGAACCGCCGCTGCCCGTCGGTCTGCCAGCCGGTCAGCGCGAGTCCCGCCGAGGCGAGGTCTTCGGCGATCGTCGCGCGGGTGAACTTTGTCGAGATCTCGGTGCGGATCTCCTCGCCGGCTTCCAGCGTGAACGACAGGTCGGCCGCGGCGAGCCGCACGCGCATCGGTAGCCGCGCGCGCAGGCGCATCTCGATCCACGAGCCGTGCGGATCGAACCGCGCGACGTGCTCGAATCCTTCCGGATCGAAGTCGCCCGCCAGTCGCGCATTGATCACGGACAGCGCGTTGAGGTTGAACGCCGCCGTCACGCCGCGGCTGTCGTCGTAGGCCGCCTCGAGCACGCCGCGGTCCTTGACCAGGTCGACTCCCAGCAGGAACGTGTCGTCTTCCGTCAGCGCCCGCCGTACCTCGCCGAAGAAGCGGCGCCGCGCCTCCGGGTACAGGTTGCCGACCGTCGAACCGAGGAAGACCAGCAGTCGCCGCCCCTGGCGCGGGATGCGTCCGATGTCGTGCTCGAAGTCGCCGAGATAGCCGTCGAAGCGCAGCCACGGACGCGTCGCGGTCAGCGCCTGCCCGGCCGCGATCAGCGCCTCGCGCGTCACGTCGAGGGCCGCCAGCCGGAGGTCCCCGTGGCGGCCGCCGGCCGCGTCGAGCAGGAGGCGCGTCTTGCGCGAGTAGCCGGCGCCGAGTTCGACGATCTCGACCGGCGCGGCCTCGCCGACGAGCCGCTCCGCATGGCGTTCGAGGATCGCCGTCTCGGCCCGCGTCAGGTAGTACTCGGGCAGCGTGGTGATCTCCTCGAACAGCAGGCCGCCACGCTCGTCGTAGAAGTATTTCGACGGAATCTCGCGCGGCCGTCGCGAGAGGCTCTCGCGCAGTTCCCGGATCGTCGCGGCGGCGGCGCGCTCCGGATCGCACAGCGCGGTGATCGTCAGCCGTTCGCAGCCGCTCGACGCTCTGCCCATCGTCACGCTCCCTTCCCGGGTGACACCTGGCGGGTCGTCAGGCGCGGCGGGGATGTCTCGATCAGGACCAACGCGCCCTCGGGCACCTCCCGCCAGCCCGGGTCGTCGTCGAGCGGTTCGGAGGCGACCAGGCCCCCCCCGGCGAACCGCCGGCCGGAGGCGAGGGCGAACAGCGAGTTGGCCGGCTCGCCGATCGCGCAGCGCAGCGCGGCGATCGAGGCGCCGTCGGCGACCAGCAGGTTGAGCTGGGCCCGCGTGCCGGCCGGACGCAGTTCTTCGATCACGCGTGCCGCGAGGGCCTCGAGCAGCGTGGCGGCATCGCGCCCGGGAGTCTCGTCGTCGAGCGCCGTCAGCAGGGCGAACAGCAGCCGGGAATCGGTCCGGACCGTGACCCGCGCCTGCGCGGCCGCAGGCAGCATGTCGGACAGCCGCTTGCCGGCGGCGCCGTCGAGGTCGCCGATCCAGCCGTTGTGAGCGAAGGCGAGTCTTCCGTGGACGAACGGCGCCGCGGCGTCCTCGCCGGCCGGCTGGCCGGGCGTCGCCGAGCGGACCGCGGCGACGAGCATCCGGCCGCGCAGCCGCCGCGCCAGCGGAAGCAGGTTGGCGTCGGACCACGGCGGATGTGCCGTGGCATAGCGCACCGGAGCCGGGTCGCCGTCATCGAGCCAGCAGGCGAACGCGGTCCCGTCGACGTTGACGTGCCCCGAGATCATCCGCCGCGGCTGCCAGGCCTGACGCTCGAGACCGTGCGGCGCCTCGAACAGCGCGGCCACGGGAAGCGTCGGGCCGGCGTACGCGGCGAAGCGGCACATCAGGCGGCATCCCATGCCACGCGGACGCCGGCGAAGATCTGCCGGCGATGCGGCCAGTCCCAATT
>JAJRXN010000035.1 GCA_024276295.1 Acidobacteriota bacterium | reverse complement strand
TTCATCCTGCGCCGGCACGGCAAGGTGGAGGTGCAGTACCCGCACCCGCTGACCGAGCCGGTGCTCGAGGAGACCTACGGCGTCATCGTCTACCAGGAACAGGTGATGCAGATCGCGTCGCGGATGGCGGGCTACTCGCTCGGCGAGTCCGACCTGCTGCGACGGGCGATGGGCAAGAAGAAGCCGGAGGTGATGGAACGCGAGCGCGGCAAGTTCATCGCCGGCGCCGAAGCGCAGGGCGTCTCGCGCGAGGAGGCCGAGCACGTCTTCGACCTGATGGCGCACTTCGCCGGCTATGGGTTCAACAAGTCACACTCTGCGGCGTATGCGCTGGTCGCCTACCAGACGGGATACCTCAAGGAGCACTCCCGGCCGCACTTCCTCGCCGCGCTGCTGACGAGCGAGAAGGACCACACCGACAAGCTGGTCGAGTACGTCAGCGAGGCCCGCGAATCGGGCGTTCCGATCCTTCGCCCGGACGTCAATCGCTCCGGCCGATACTTCACGGTCGAGCAGGACGGCATCCGCTTCGGCCTGGCCGCGATCAAGGGGGTGGGCGAGGGAGCGGTCGAGATGATCCTCGAGGCCCGGGAGCGGGTGGGACGCTTCCGCGGGCTGTACCACTTCTGCGCCGAGGTCGACCGGCGCGCCTTGAACCGCAAGGTGCTCGAGTCGCTGATCAAGTCGGGGGCGCTCGACGACTGCGGAGACCGCGCGGCGCTGCTCGCCGCGGCGGACGGCGCGCTCGAGCACGCCGCGCGGGTCGCCGAGGCGCGTGCGGCGGGGCAGAAGTCCCTATTCGGCGGCGGCGGGGCCGAAGAGGACGTCGAACCGGACCTGCCCGAGATGCCTCCACTGGCCGAACGCGAACGGCTGGCCGGCGAGAAGGAGGCGCTGGGGTTCTACCTGTCCGGTCATCCCCTCGACGCGCATCGGGAGCGTCTCGACCGCGTGACGACGCACCAGGTGCGTGACCTCGTCGGGCAGGGGGAGCGGGTGGTCGGCGGCCTGGTGACCGCGCTGCGACGGCGCAAGACCCGCAAGGGCGAGTGGATGGCGATCTTCACGCTCGAGGACACGACGGGGCACGCCGAATGCGTCGTGTTCCCGCGCCTGCTGCAGGAACTCGGCGAACTGCTCGAGGAGGACCGCGCGGTCGTCGTCGCAGGTCGGGCCGACGGCGAGGAAGGGGAGCCGAGAATCCTGGCCGAATCGATCGTCCCGCTCGAAGAGGCCAGCGACCGCGGCGTCGAGGCGCTGACCCTGACGCTCGACGCCGGGCAGGTGGAGGAACACCATGTCGAACGGCTCGCCGATCTGTTCGACGAGCACCGGGGCAGGACCCCGGTCTACTTCGAGATCGTGCGCGACGGGACGTATCGTGTCGTCCTGCTGGCCGACGACGCCCACCAGGTGACGGCCGACCGGGCACTGCTCGGCGCCTGCGAACGGCTGCTCGGCCCCGGGCGGGCGCGCCTCGGACGCCCCGGAGGCGTCGGTTGAACACTCGCTGGCTGGAGGGTAACCTTGCCGGCTTTCCGGCGGCCCGCCTCCCGCGGGCGCGCCGCGGCCGTCCCCTGGCATCGCACCCTGATGGAGAAGTGCGCGCATGAGCCGGTACCTGTTCACGTCCGAGTCCGTCACCGAGGGCCACCCCGACAAGGTCGCGGACCAGATCTCCGACGCCATCCTCGATGCCGTGATGGCGGAGGATCCGAGCGGGCGCGTCGCCTGCGAGACGCTCGTCACGACCGGGCTGTGTCTGGTCTCCGGCGAGATCACCACCGCGGCACGGCTCGACTACACCGGCATCGCGCGCCGGACGGTCGAGGAGATCGGCTACTGCGATCCCGAACTCGGCTTCGACGCGAAGACGTGCGCGATCCTCTCGACGATCGACAAGCAGTCGCCGGACATCGCGCTCGGTGTCGACCGTGACGGTGCCGGCGACCAGGGGTTGATGTTCGGCTACGCGTGTCGCGAGACCGAAGAGCTGATGCCGCTGCCGATCATGCTGGCCCACAGACTGTGCCGGCGGCTGACCGACGCGCGGCGCGAGGCGGTTCTCGACTATCTGCGTCCCGACGGCAAGGCGCAGGTCACCGTGCTCTACGAGGACGACCGACCCGTGGCGGTGACCGGCGGCGTCGTCTCGACGCAGCACGCCGACTCGGTGTCGCTAGACCAGCTTCGCGAGGAGATCATCCGCGAGATCATCCGGCCGACGATCCCGGCCGAGCTTCTCGGTGCGGACACGGTGTACCACATCAACCCGACCGGGCGTTTCGTCGTCGGCGGACCTCACGGAGATGCCGGCCTGACCGGACGCAAGATCATCGTCGACACCTACGGCGGGATGGGACGGCACGGAGGCGGCGCGTTTTCCGGCAAGGATCCGACGAAGGTCGACCGCTCGGCGTGCTACATGGCACGCAAGATCGCCAAGAACGTGGTGGCCGCCGAACTCGCCGACCGCTGCGAGGTCCAGCTCGCCTATGCGATCGGTGTCGCCGAGCCGGTTTCGGTGCGGGTGATGACGCAGGGAACGGGTCGCGTCGGCGAGGACCGGCTCGAGCAGGCGGTGCGCGAAGTGTTCCCGCTCACGCCGCGCGGCATCATCGAGCACCTCGACCTCCGGCGGCCGATCTACCGTCAGACCGCCGCCTACGGACATTTCGGGCGCCACGAGCCCGGCTTCACCTGGGAAGCGACCGATCTGGCGGAGGCGCTGCAGCGGGCGGTCGGCTGACCCGGCTGCCGTGATGCGCGCACGGCGCCTGGCTCTGTTCTTCCTGTCCGGACTGCTCGCCGCGGGCGCCCTGGCCGCCGTCCTGCCCGGTGGCGGCCGGGCCACGACGCGTTTCGACCGGCTGTTCACCGGACGCACGCTGCGGTTCGACTACGTCGACGCCGGAAGCGGCGACAGGGAGTGGATCGCCTTCGACCGGTGGCGCGTCGAGGGCCCCTGGGCGGGACCGCGACGGGCGCTGCTGATCGACGACGCGCTCGGCGAGTACCTGGCCGAACTCGTCGACGCGCAGGGGGCGCCGCTGTACTCGACGTCCTTTTCGGGCCTGTTCGCCGAGTGGCAGACGACAGCGCCGGCCCAGGGCGGTGCGGTGCGCGCGTTCCGCGCGTCCGTCCGAATTCCCGAGCCCCGGGCGCCCGGACGGCTGCGGCTCTCGAGGCGGGGCTCCGACGGGCACTTCGCCGTGCTGATCGATGTCCCCTTCGACCCCGACGATCCGTCCGTCGACCGGCGCCCGCTCGACCGCACGGGCGAGGTGATCCCGCTGGCCGTGACCGGAACGCCGCCGGAGCGGTTCGACCTGCTGGTGGCCGGCGAGGGATACACGGCCGCCGAGCGTGACGAGCTGCTCGCCGACGCCCGGCGTATGGTCGAGGCGTGGTTCGCGCAGGAACCGATGGCGAGGCTGCGCGACAGGATCGACGTGCGCGTGCTGTTCGTGCCGGCGGAGGAGCCGGGGATCACCGATCCCCGGCGCGCACGCTGGCGCGCGTCCCCGTTCCGCTGCGCGTTCGGCGCGTTCGGCTCGGATCGCTACGTGCTGACCACGGCCGACGAACGGCTGAGGGAACTCGCCGCCGCCGCTCCGTACGATGCGCTCGTGCTGCTGATCCGCGAGCGGAAATACGGTGGGGGCGGAATCTACGGTCTCTGGGCGACCGTCACGGCGAAGTCTCCGCAGGCGGAGTACGTGTTCATCCACGAACTCGGACACTCGATCGGCGGGCTCGCCGACGAGTACTACACGTCGCAGGTCGCCTACGAGGCGCTCCCGCCGCTGACACGGGAACCGGTCGAGCCGAACGTCACGGTCCTGCCGGACGGCCGCCCGAAGTGGGCCGGACTGGTCGGGAAGGGGACGCCGATCCCGACGCCGTGGAACAGACAGGCGTACGACGCCGTCGTGCTCCCGTTCGAGGCGCGTCGGCGGGAGATCATCGCCGGCGGCGGGGACGACGAGGCGATGGAGGCGCTGTTCGAGGCCCAGGCCGCGAAGACCACCGCACTGCTGGAGCAGGAGACGTTCCGGAACACCGTCGGAGCGTTCGAGGGGGCCGCGTATCGTGCGACAGGGATCTACCGGCCGACCCTCGACTGCCTGATGTTCCGGCGGGGTGCGGCGTCGTTCTGTCCGGTCTGTCGCGCGGCGCTCGA
>JAJRXN010000452.1 GCA_024276295.1 Acidobacteriota bacterium | reverse complement strand
TGGCGATCCGCTGGGAAGAGGGCGTCGTTCCCGGTCCGCTCGCCGCCGAGCCGCCGCGCGATCCGCAGGGACGCTCGGCGCTCGTCCCGGACGGCGCCGGCCAGTACTGGCCCGAGACGCCGGTCGAGGTCTCCGCGCAGGCCGGCATGCTGCGCGACCTGCGCTTCGCGACGCTGGCGATCCGCCCGCTCGCCCTGCGGCGCGACGGCCAGCGGTTCCGGTTCGCACGGCGGATCGTGGTGCGTCTGCGGTTCGCGGGCGGCGCCGCTTCCGCGGGAACGCTCGCGGCGCCAGCGGCTCTCGAGACCGGCTTCCGGAGCAGCGCGCGCCGGCTGCTGCTCGGCGGGCAGACCGTCACGCCGGTCACGCGCCCGGCGAGCCGCGCCGGGCAGCCCGCCGCGGCCGGCGCGGCGGCGAACTTCCCCGCCTGGCAGTTCCGCGTCCGGCGCGCGGGCCTCTACCGCGTGACCTACGCCTGGCTGCAGGCCAACGCGCCGGACCTCCTCTCGTTCCTGACCGCCAACGACCCGCGCGAGATCCGGCTCTCGAGCCAGGGGCTCGCGCTGCCGATCCTGGTCGAGGGAGAAGCCGACGGCGTCTTCGGACCCGGGGATGCCATCGTGTTCTACGGCCAGCCCGTCGAGGGGGATCCGTTCTCGCCGAGCGACTGGCAGGGTGGCGACTACACGGACGTCAACGTCTATCGGCTCGACCTCGAACCGGCACCCCCGCGGGTCGACGACGATCCCGTCGTCGCGCCGCCGTCGATCGGCGCCGTGCCGCCGTCGTTCCGCGAGACGGTCCATCACGAGGAGGACACGAAGTTCTCGAACCAGATTCCGTCGACGACCAGCGACCACTGGTACGTCGATCCGTTCGTGCTCTACGGCGGCACCGAGAACCTCGACCAGCTCGTGACGACCCCCGGGCATGTCGGCGGACCGGTCGACGTGCGGGTCCGCCTGATGGGCTTCGACCGGCTGCACCAGACGCAGGTGCGGGTCGACGGCACCCTCGTCGACACGCAGGACTGGGACGGGATCATCGAGTTCACGCACGACGTGACGGTCGACCGGACGGCGACGCCGCTCGGCCCGGTCACGACGGTCAACGTGGCGATCACCAATGCGCGCTCGAACGACCAGGTCGCGATCAACTGGGTCGAGATCGACTACGACCGCGCCTTCGAGGCCGACGGCGACCGGCTGACGTTCGCGGTCCCCAACGACCAGGACTGGGAGGTCCGCCTCTCCGGCTTCTCTGCGACCCCCGAGGTGTGGGAGATCACCGACGAGTCGGTCTCGTCCGCCGGCCTGCCGCTGGCGATGCCGCGGCAGGTGCAGGGCATCGCGCCGTCCGGCGGCCTGCCGGCGTTCGACGTCACCGCCGGCGCCGCGCCGCGCCGCTTCGCGGCGGCGGCCGGGGCCGGGTTCCTCGCTCTCGACGGACCGGAGTCGGTGCGCGAGGAGAAACCGACGACGGTCTGTCCCGGAGGGTCGCTCAAGGGCGCCGACTGCGGAGCGTCGTGGATCGTCATCGGCCCCGCGCAGCTTCTCGGAGGGCCCGAACTCGCGGCGCTCCGCTCGCGGCGCGAGGCCCGGGGTCTGGTCACGGCCGAGATCGACGTCCAGGAGATCTACGACGAGTTCACGTACGGCATCTCCGATCCCGAGGCGATCCGGATGTTCTTCGACCAGGCGCTTCCGGGCGGCACGTCGGTCCCGTGGTCCCCGGCTCCCGAGTACGTCGTGATGCTCGGCGATGCGGCGCACGACTACAAGAACAACTACGGTCACGCGTTCGACCGCAACGTGCTGTCCACGTACGTCTTCGACAAGCCCGACGATCCGAACTACAAGCAGTACAGCTCGGACATCTGGTTCGTGCAGGTCCGCGGCAGCGACGAACTGCCCGACGCGATGATCGGTCGCATTCCCGCCCACGACTTCGCCGAGGCGGAAGAGGTGTTCCGCAAGATCAACGACTACGAGGCGACCGGAAGCGCGCCGACGTGGACCGGGCACGCGCTGCTGATCACCGAGGCGGGCGAGAGCGCCGACGACCCGCTCGGCGGCGAGTTCCGCCGCGTCCACGACGAGGTCTACGACGACTGGTTCACGAGCGGGCCGCAGACGGCCGACAAGGTCTACGAGCAGGATCCGTGGATCGTCGGCTGCCAGCCGGCGGCCGACCAGCAGAACCTGGACATCGATGCCGGCGTCAACGGCGGTGCGGCGCTGGCGACGTACGTCGGACACGGCGGCTTCAAGAGCTGGGGCAAGGCCTGCTCGTTCTTCCAGACGGCCACCCCGGGAGAGCCCGACGAAGACCTCGACGACATCGCGCCCGGTGCGCCGCTCGAGTTCCAGGTCCACGCGAACTGCATCACCGGGGCGTTCTCGGCGACGAGTTCGACGACGTCGACCAACGATTCGTGGTACGTCTTCATGGAGGACTGGCTGACGACGGCGGACAAGGGACTCGTCGGCGGAATGGCGCCGTCACATCTCTCGTTCGACGTGCTGCTCGACCAGATCATCGACCCGGTCTACGAGCAGATCTTCGGCCGCACCAAGGAGCGGGAGGCCGCGGCGATCGATCTGGCGGTCCGCGACCGGCTGTTCTCGCAGAATTTCGTCGTCGCGGGGCGTTCGATGATCCTGTTCGGGGACCCGGCCCTGACGCTGGCGGTGCCGGCGCCCCCCGCACCGGAGATCCTCGACATCGTCCCGGAAGCGAGCGGCGAGCTGCGCGTGAGCTGGACGGCGGTCGCCGAGGCGTCGACGTACCGCGTCTACCGCTCGGCGGATGCGACCAACGGCTACGTGCTGGCCGGCGAGGTGGCTGCGGGCGCGACGGACTTCCTCGACACCGGGCTGACCAACTGCACGGAGTACTACTACTACGTCGTGGCGGTCGACGGTCGCGGCTTCGAGTCGCGCTGGTCGAACTACAACGACACCTGCAAGGGGGCGCGCGATCCGGCGGACTGCAAGTCGGGCGTTCCGGAGAATCCGGATCCTCCCCCGGCTCCCGCCTGGACCAGCGGAACCGCCGGCGA
>JAJRXN010000451.1 GCA_024276295.1 Acidobacteriota bacterium | reverse complement strand
TGTGAGTTCCGGAAACTCTGGCCGGTGGGCGTCCGGAAACTATGGCCGCTTGTGGAAGTAGAGATCCGCGTCTTGACGGAGTCAAGACGCGGCCGCCCCGCGGGGCGGCCGCGTCGCGTCAATCGGCGGCGGGTCCGGCTTCGCCCGAGGGCTCGTCGGCGCCGGGATTGCGGTAGCTGCGGCCCCGCAGGCGGACGACTTCGCCGCGCTCCATGACGCGATCGACGATGGCCTCGGCGAGGTCCGGATCGTGCAGCACGCCGCCCCACGTCGCAGGCTCCTTGTTGGAGGTGATCACCACCGAGTGGCCGCGCAGGTAGCGCTGGTCGATGACCTGGAACAGGCAGTTCGCTGCGTCGGGGCCGTAGGCCAGATACCCCAGCTCATCGATGACGAGAATCCCCGGCGCCACGTACGCATCGAGCACTTCGTCGTGGTCGCCGCGGCGGGCGGCGGCGTGCAGATCACCGAGGAGTTGCGCGGCGGTGGCAAAGCGGGCGTCGAAGCCATTCTGGATGGCCTTGTAGGCGATCGCGATGGCGAGATGGGTCTTGCCGCGACCGGGTCGTCCGAGCAGTACCAGCGAGCGTCCTTCGGTGATCATCTCGGGTCCGAGGAAGCGCCCGAGCGTCTTGCGTTTCACCGACGCCTGGAACACGAAGTCGAACTCGTCGATGGTCTTGAGGAAGGGGAACTTCGCCTTGCGCGTGGCGCGTTCGATGCGAGTCTCGGCGCGGTGCGCGATCTCCTCGCCGATGAGTTGCTCGAGGAGCTCGCGGTAGGTCCAGCTCTCCTTTTCGGCCTGGGCGGTGAGCGCCGGGTAGAGGCGCCGGACGGTGGGGAGATGGAGACGCTTGAGGCCCCAGTCCAGATCGCAGCCGGGCGCGCGCGTCACGACGTCACCTGCTCTGCGGCGTGGCCGGCGAGGAGTGCGTGGATGTACTCGGCGCCGACCGCTTCGCGGGCGGCGGCCTCGATGAACGCCTCTTTCATCGCCGCCTCGCCGTGCTCTTCGAGCAGCGCGTAGAGGCGCGCGATCTGCTCGCTCCAGTGATCGGGCCGGCGGTGCCGGATCTCGGTCAGGTACCACTCGGCGGCGGGACATAGATCGAGCAGGAACTGGCGCATGGCATATGGACGTCCGCCGCGCTTCTCGAGCAACTCGTGGCGCTGCTCGGGCAGGACCGAGTCGTGTCCGTTGACCGGCACACGTGGGTGCGTGGCGAGGTGCTCGGCGTCGGCGTGGATCTCGATCACGTCGCGGCCCACGCGTAGCGTGACGGTCTTGCCGATGTGCTGGGCGCCGGCGTAGTAGCGTCGCTTGTCGAACTCCACGCGTCCGTCGGTGCGCACGCGGCGGCTGTAGCGCAGCCGGTAGCCGTGCTGGTCGAAGGGCAGCGGCTGCAGGCGCTCGGCTTCGAGCAGGAAGCGGTTGCTCGGCGTCTCGCCGGTCGCACGGCAGATGCGCTCCTCGTTGACCCAGCGGTGCCACTGCTCGAGCATCTCGTGGAGGTGGGTCCGATCGCGGAAGCGATGGACCTTGAAGAACGTGCGCTTGCCGTGGCCCACGTCGTTCTCGACCAGCCCCTTCTCATTCGGTCGCCGGGGCCAGGTCGCCATGGGCGTGATGCTCGCTTCGCAGCAGAACTGCGCGAACGTGCCCTGCCACACCACCTGATCGCCGTCACGCCGCGTGACGATCGTCTTGGGATTGTCGAAGACCGAGAGCAGGGGCACCCCGCCCAGGTACACGAACGCATCGACCAAGCTGTGGCAGATCGT
>JAJRXN010000450.1 GCA_024276295.1 Acidobacteriota bacterium | reverse complement strand
GGCCCAGCGCAGTCCCGGCTCGCGAGCCGTGCCGCGGTAGGCCCCGAAGAGCTGCAGCACCCGGGCCTCGTTGGGGGCGACCATGAAGAACCCGCCGAGGACGAATCCCAGCGCCACGATCGCCAGCGTCGCGGCGACGATGCCGGGCACCGAGGTCTCGACGATCGCGAAGATCAGCCCGGCGATCGCGGCGAGCAGGGCCGCCACGGCGAGCACCAGCAGCGCGACTCCGGGCAGGCCGTCCTTTCGAATCTCCCTGATCATGAACGTGTCCTCCATCGAGGATGATACTACAGTGATATCATACTGATTGCAACCTTGGAGGCCGGGCACCCCGGCCGGTACCCTGCTCCGATGTTCAGCCTGATCGACGTCGAGCGCTCGGTCCCGGGACGCACGCTGTTCTCCGGGCTGCGCTGGACGATCCACCCCGGCCAGCGGATCGGTCTCGTCGGCCCCAACGGGAGCGGCAAGACGACGCTGCTGCGCGTCCTGGCCGGGCTCGACGAACCGGACCGCGGCCAGGTCCGTCGCTCGCGCGGCGCGCGGGTCGCCTGGCTGCCCCAGGAGGTCGAGGCGGAGCTGCCGGCCGACGCGACGATCCTCGAGGCGGCGCTCGCCGGAGCCGACGACATCCGGGCGATCGGGCGGGAGGCCGACGCGCTGGCGCACCGGCTCGCGGAGCTGTCCGCGCGGGGCGAGGACGACGGGCGGCTCGCCGAGCTGACCCGGCGCTACGGGGAGCGGCGGGCCCTGTTCGAGTGGTTCGGAGGCGACGCCCTCGAGGCCCGCGCCCGGGTGGTGCTCGGCGGGCTCGGCTTTTCTCCGGCGGAGGTCGAGCGTCCCGTGCGGACGTTTTCCGGCGGCTGGCGGATGCGCGCACTGATGGCGCGGCTGCTGCTCTCGGGCGCCGACCTGCTGCTGCTCGACGAGCCGACGAACCACCTCGACCTCGCGGCGCTCGCCTGGCTCGAGGACCACCTCGTCCGCAGTCCGGCCGCGCTGATCGTCGTCAGTCACGACCGCGTGTTCCTCGACCGGGTCGTCACCGCGGTCGCCGACCTCGAGCAGGGCCGGCTGACCGTCACCCCCGGCGGCTACGATGCGTGGCTCGCGCGCCGCGCCGCCGACCGCGAGGAGGCCCGCCGCCGCGCCCGCAGACTCGAAGGGGAGGCACACCGTCTCGAACGGTTCGTCCGGCGCTTCGGCGCCAAGGCGACGAAGGCGCGTCAGGCGCAGGACCGCAAGCGGCGGCTCGAGCGGCTCGAGCGCGAGCGCGCCGCGATCACGGTCGGCCGCGAGCACGAGGTCTCGCTGGCCTGGCCGGATCCGCCGCCGGCCGGCGACCCGATGATCGAACTCGAGGGTGTCGGCAAGGCCTGGGGCGGCCACGTCGTGCTCCGCGACGTCGATCTGCGGCTCCGGCCCGGGGCGCGCATCGCCCTGCTCGGCGCCAACGGCGCCGGCAAGACGACGCTGCTGCGGCTGCTGGCCGGCACTCTGCTTCCCGACCGGGGCCTCCGGCGGGCGGCCCCGGGGCTGCGCGTCGGCGTGTTCGCGCAGCACCAGCTCGAGGTGATGGACGGCCGGCGGTCGGTGATCGCCGAGTGCGAGCGGGCGGCTCCCGGCAGGACGCCCGAG
>JAJRXN010000449.1 GCA_024276295.1 Acidobacteriota bacterium | reverse complement strand
GATGGACCGTCGCCGGATCCTGCGGGGCGGCGCCGAGCCGGTCGACGAGGACGTCCTTGGTGGTCTCGAGCCACGGCACGCCGAGGACGCCCATCGCCAGCGCCTTGGTATCGAGCGCCTTGTAGCCGAACGGGTTCGGCAACCCGCACCAGGCGTAGTACCAGCAGACGTACATCCAGTCGAACACGGCGACGTGGGCGACGAACGTCGGTTCGGTGCCGTCGGCCGTGTGGGCCGCGACGAACTCCGAGAGCCGCTCGAGCGCCGCCCGCGGCTCGAGTCCCTCCCGGGTCAGCCGCCCGAGATCGAGGCCGTGGACCGCGTTGGCCGCCGGGTCGATCCCACCGAAGACCGGACGCAGTTCGACGTACAACGTCTCGCCGACCGCCAGGCGCGCGTCCTCCGGCGCGATCACCGTCGCCCCGAGCGAGACCATCGAATACAGACCGGGGACCGGGCCGGTCGCCTCGACGTCGACCATGAAGTACGTGCAGCGCGGTGCTTCGCTCATTCCTGTCCCCGTTCCGCTCCCGCTTCGGTGTCCCACGTCACAAGACCCTGCCGCTTCATCCGCCGCAGGAACTCCGGCAGCCGCTCCTCGATCGGCGCGATCCGTTCGCCGAACTCCGCGAGCAGCGCCTCGCCGATCTCCGCCACGGTATGCGCGCCGTCGCACAGGCGCCAGACGCGCGAGCCGGGCCCGTCGAGGTTGATCCTCACGTCCCCGAAGCCGAGGCGCTCCGCCAGGGCGCGGACCCAGCCGATGTGGAACCGCGGAACGAGCACGGCGACGAGCGGTTCGCCCTTCCCGTCGCGCTCGAGCCGTGGTTCGCTCGGCCGTACGCGGCGCGGCCGGATTCCGGCCCAGCTCACGGAGGGCTTCGCTTCGGCCGGTCCGCGATCCGGAACGGCCACCGGTCAGCCCTGGCTGCGCCGGGCGGCGAACGCCTTGAGCGTCGGGGCGATCAGCATCCAGCCGATCAGCGCGAAGAGCCCGAACATCAGCAGCGTCGCCGGCATCGACTCCTCGCGGAAGACGACCGCGATCGCCTCCTTGCTGCCCGAGGCGATCACGTAGACGGCGAGCGCCACGGCCGCGAGCGCCTCGCCGGCGATCAGCCCCGAGGCGACGAGCACGCCGCGGTTCGTGGCGTCCTCGACCTCGCCCTCTCCGGCACCCCGGCGGCGCAGTCGCGTTTCGGCGAACCAGCGGAACAGGCCGCCGACGAAGATCGCGAACGTGCTCTGCAGCGGCAGGTACATCCCGACCGCGATCAGCATCGGGCTCGGCGCCCTGATCAGGATCAGCCCGACGGAGAACAGCATCCCGACGATCACCAGCGGCCAGGCCATCTCGCCGCCGATGATCCCCTGCGAGAGCATCGCCATCAGTCCGGCCTGCGGCGCCGGCAGGTTCTCGCCGCCGATACCGATGCCTCCATGCTGGACGTCGGCGGCGTGGAGCACGCCGATCGGCGTGATCAGCACGAAGGCGACGATGACGACCGCGACGAGTTCGGCGAGTTCCATTCTCCGCGGCGTCCCGCCGAGGATGTGCCCGACCTTCAGATCCTGGATCATGTCGCCGCCGATCCCGCACGCACAGCAGACGACGGCCGCCACGCCGAGCACCGCGGCGACGCCTCCGGCGCCGGTCTGGCACATCAGCACCATCAGCCCGGCGGCGATGATCAGCGTCGAGAGCGTCAGTCCGGAGATCGGGTTCGACGACGAGCCGATCAGGCCGACGAGGTACCCGGCGACGGCGACGAACAGGAAGCCGGCCGCGATCATCACGATCGCCGAGACCAGCGCCGTCACCACCGAACCGGTGAAGTGCCAGTAGATCAGGAACGTCGGAATCACCATCACGCCGATCAGCACGCCGATCGTCGTCACCGGCAGGTCGTGCTCGAGCCGCGAGGGCCGGCCGGTCCCCGCCTTGACGGCGCGAAGGTCGCCCACGGCCTTGGTGATCCCCGAAACGATCTGCGTCCGCATGCCCCACAGCGTCCAGAACGCGCCGACCAGCATCGCGCCGACGGCGATCGGGCGCACGATGTTGAACCACGCCTCCTCGGCGGCGGTGCGCCAGCTCCCGGTCTAGGCCAGCCCCGCCAGCGCCCCGTCGGGGCCGTTGATGAACAGGATCAGCGGCACGAGAAAGCCCCACGCCAGCAGCCCGCCGGAGAAGTTGATCGCCGCCAGTCGCGGTCCGATCACGTAGCCGACGCCCATCAGCATCGGCGAGGCGGCCGGGGTCGACCACGCCAGGCCGCCCTCGAACGCCGTCTTCCCCTCGCCGAGCGGAACCAGCGAGCGCGAGAAGTGCCAGAAGCCGGTGATCCGCTCACGGATCATGACGAACCCGCTCGCATTCTTGAAGAACTCGAGCAGCATCGAGACGCCCATCGCCCCGAAGACCAGCCCGGCGCCGGTCGCGCCCTTCTGCCCCGCCTTGTGGATCGCCGCGGCGGCGACCGACTCGGGAAACGGCAGGTCGGACTCCGAGACCAGCGCGCGCCGCAGGACGATCACGAACAGCACGCCGAGCACGCCGCCGACGAGCAGCAGCAGGCTGCCCTCGAGGTAGTTCTTCGGCGTCATCAGGTCGTCCCAGTAGCCGACCAGCACGAACGCCGGGATCGTGAAGATCGCGCCGGCGACGAGCGCCTCGCCGACCGACGCGGTCGTGCGGATGATGTTCTCTTCGAGGATCGTGCCGCGAAACAGCCGCATCGCGGCGAGAGCGATCACCGCCGCGGGAAACGTCGCCGCGACGGTCAGTCCGGCCCGCATCCCGACGTACGCGTTGGCCGCGCCAAGGACCGCGGCGAGGACGACGCCGATCACCAGCGCCCGGGGCGTCAGCTCCGGCAGATCGGTCTCCTCGGGGACGTACGGCTTGTAGTGGGGCCTGTGGCCTCCGGGCTCGAGATCGCTCATCGCTGGGTCCTCGGCCGCCCGACGTCCACCGCGGACGGGGGCTGGTCGGCCGTTCTAACCGGGACGGCGCCTGCAGGTCAAGGCGAGCCCCCAGGCGGGCGGTGGGCCCGCGCGAACGCCACGCGGTGAAGCACGCGCTGGGCCAGCGCCTGCAAGCCGGCGGCGAGCGCCCGCGCAGGGCGCGGATCGAACCGGCGCAGCAGCAGCCGGCGCAGCGCGGCATCGGCCAGGACGGCCGGGCGATAGAGCGCGGCGCCGACGCGGGAGACCAGCAGCACGCGCCGCGCGTGGCGTCGCGCCGCTTCCGTGTCCAGGCGGAACGACGCGCCGTCATCCCGCCCGAAGGCGACGACGACCCCGACCAGATTCTCCGGCCGGACCGGCTCGACGTCGAGTGCCGGCCGGCCGTCCCCCTTGGTGCGGAGCTGAACGCCCCCGCCCGGCGCCCGCTCGATCCGCACGAGCCGGTGGACCGCAAGCGTCAGCCGCCCGGCCGCCAGCCGCCCGGCGAGGCACCCGCCGTCGCCGGCGGCGTCCCCGGCCGCGGGCCGGCGGGTCGACGGGATCCCGTAGAAGACGAGGTCACCGGGCTCCAGTGCCGCGACCGGCACCGCGACCCAGGAGATCGTCTCCCCGCCGCGGAACATCGGCAGCATCGACCGGGCGTCGTCCCGCGACATCCGCCAGGTTCCGCGTCCCGGGAGCTGGATCGACCGCAGCCCGGGATGCTGCGAGCGCGGGAGCGGGGCTCCGGTATCCTTGCCGTCGACCTGCATCGTGGCGACTCTTCATCACACGCCGGCGGATCGCGAATGCTCGACTACGTCCACACGTACCACAGGCTCGAGCAGGCGCTCTCATCGATCGAGAAGAGCGCGACCTTCCTCGACACGCTCTCGGGGATTCTCGAGGCGATCGTCAGCGGGCCGGGAGCCGATCTCGGAATCACCGGAGCACGGCTCTACCGGCCCGATCCGGCGCGCGAAGGCTTCGTGCTGGTCGCGACCGCCGGTCCCAGCGGCAAGGCGAAGCCCGGCTTCCGGATCCCTGCCTCCTACGAGCCGATCCGGCGCGCGCTGACCGACGGCTTCGTGCTGATGGAGAGGGACGATCCCGGCTTCGATCCGCGCCTCGAACGGGAACTCGGGGTCGAGCGGTTCGCGGCGATCGCCGTGTTCGACCAGCAGCCGCACGTCGTCGCCTTCTCGCTGACGCCCGAGATCGATCCGGAGCGGGCGGTCTACCTGCTCGGGACCCTGCGGCACGTGATCAACCTGAAACTCGCCCAAGGCCACCTGCTGCAGGACCTCGCGGAAGCGCAGCGGATCCAGCTCAGCCTGCTCCCGCAGCGGATGCCGGACTTCTTCGGCTTCGACATCGCCGCCCGCTCGGCACCGGCCGAGGAGGTCGGCGGCGACCTGTACGACTTCGTGCGCCTCGGCGAGCAGGTGCTCGGCGTGGCGGTCGGCGATTCGTGCGGGCACGGGCTTCCCGCCGCCCTGATGGCCCGCGACGTGATCACCGGTCTGCGCGTGGCGCTCGACCTGCACTACCGGATCTCGCGCGGCATCGAGAAGGTCAACCGCGTCGTCTCGCGCTCGACGCTGGCCAGCCGGTTCATCTCGCTGCTCTACGTCGAGTTCGAGCCGACCGGAAACGTCGTGTACTGCAACGCCGGCCATCCGCCGGGCCTGCTGCTGCGGGGCAACCGGCTGTTCCGGCTCAGGACCGGCGGGCCGGTGCTCGGACCGGTCCCGCAGGCGCGCTACGAGCGGGGTTTCGAGCGCTTCCCGCCCGGTTCGGCGCTGCTGCTCTACACGGACGGCATCACCGAGGCCCGCTCGCCGCGGGGGCAGCCGCTGGGAACCGGCCGGCTCGAGCGCCTGTTCCGCGAGCTGGCCCACCTGCAGGCCCGGGAGATCGTCGACCGGGTGTTCGCCGAGGTCGAGGCCCACGCCCCGGGACCGCGCCAGGACGACCAGACGGTCGTCGTCGTCCGACGTCCCTCGTAGCGCCCGGGCTTGCCTGGCCGATCCTGCATGGCAACGTCCCGGCAGCGGCCGGCAAGCCCGGCCGCTACCGGGCCACGGCCTGGGCGCGGACCTCGCGGATCACCGTGACCTTGATCCGGCCCGGGTAGTCCATTTC
>JAJRXN010000448.1 GCA_024276295.1 Acidobacteriota bacterium | reverse complement strand
GGCGCGGCTGAGTCCCTCGCGGGCCGGAACGTTCCGAACTGGCACATATTCCGACTCCCCGTATCTTCGAGGGATGCGACGCCGCGGCCACGCGACCGGAGCGGCGTGCGTCATCGAGGAGGCCGGGGAGTGAAGAGACTCCTGGGGATCGTTCCGCTCGCCACCCTGGTGGCCACGGCACTCGCCGCTGCGCCGACACCGCCGCGCGCGACGCACGCACCGCCGCCGCAGCGCCTGCGGGTGGTCGACCCGTCCGCGCTGCGGGCCGATGCGGCCGGAGCGCATGCGGTCGAATCGTTCGGGACGATCCCGAACATACTCGAAACCTTCGAGCCGCCCGCAACACGGTCGGTCACCGGCCGGGCTTCCTCCGTGGCACCGACCCTGGTCACCCCCGGAACCGCCGCGGCGACCGACGCCGTGACGCCGCCGATCGACGTGCGCTTCGACGCCGTGACCGACGGCTGGACCCCGCCCGATCCGGTGATGGCGGTCGGCCGGGACCACGTCGTCGTGCTGATCAACACCCGGATCGCGATCTACGACAAGAACGGCACGCTGGTCGACGGGCCGTACTCGCTCTCGTCGTTCTTCGGCATTCCGAGCCGCTTCTTCGAGTTCGACCCGCTGGCGATCTACGACCCGCACAGCGACCGGTTCATCGTCACGGCGCTGGCCGACGACAGCTCGGCGAACGACTCGCGGATCTACATCGCCTTCTCGACCACCGGGGACGCCACCGGGACCTGGAACACCTACGACATCGACGCCGACCGCGACCAGCCCGGCCACTGGGCCGACTACTCCTCGATCGGCATCGACCGCAATGCGGTCTATCTGACCGCCAACATGTTCGACCGTTCGGACTCGTTCCGGAACGTGACGCTGTTCATCTACGACAAGGAGGACGGCTACGCCGGCCGTCCGCTCGACAACACGCACCTGATCGACGTGCGCACCGCGGGCAACGGCGCGCCGTTCCGGCTGCGGCCGGCGTTCGTCGGCGAGATCGTCCCGGGCGACGCGTTCTTTCTCGTCCAGAGCAGTTCGAACATCGGGACGACGCTCAACGTGTTCCGGCTGACCGGTCCGCGGTTCTCGGCGCCGGTCCTCGACGCGTACGGCCTGTCGTTGCCGCTCTACTACGGGGCCGGAAGTGGACGACAGCCGAGCGGATCGGGCGTCGCCAGCCTCGGGGGAAGCGTCTGGAACGGCTGGTACCGCGCCGGCAAGCTGTGGACCGCCCACGCGGTCAGCTCGGGCGGGGACAACGTCGCCAGGATCCACCGGCTCGATGTCGGGGGGACGCCGGTGATCGAGCAGACGTACGAACTGCGCGATCCCGGTGCGGACGTGTTCTTCCCCTACGTGCTGCCCGACACGGAAGACTTCGACTTCGCACTGCTTTCGGCCTACTCGAGCCCGTCCGTCAACGCGACGGGGCGTTACTGGAACATCGCGGCCGACGGCACGGTGCGCGGCTTCGAGGACCTGCGCGATGCGCCGCTCGCCAACAACTCGGGACGCCACGGCGACTACTTCGCCATCGGCGAAGACCCCACGGACCCGAACCGGATCTGGATGATCTCGCAGTACATGAAGCGCAGTTCCACCTCGGGAGGCGACCAGGTCGTCGCCTCGGTCCGTTTCGAGGACGTCCCGCCGCCCGGTTCCCCCCCGCCGGTTCCCGACGGCTCGCAGACCGGAAGCCAACCGGTCCGGGTCGCCAAGGCGACCGGCGACGAGGTGACCGTGACCTGGGACGCCTCGACCTGCCCCGCGTCGGACAACCACCTCGTCTGGTACGACCTGGCGCAGATGGCCAGCTACGTCGTCGCCGCCGAGACGTGCGGCATCGGCGCCGGCGGGACCTGGACCGGCCTGCCCCCGGGAGGCAGCGTCGGCGTGATCGTCGCCGGCTACGACCCGCCGACGGACACCGAGGGCAGCCACGGCACCGACAGCGGCGGGACCGAGCGGCCTTCGCAGGCCACGACCTGCGCCGCGGCCAAGGCCACCGGCGGGACCTGCGTGCCGTAGCGGCGCTGCACGTGCGCGGGACGGGCATCACCGGGCTTCGGCCGCACCCCTTCCTTCCTGCCCCCGCCGCCAGCGACGACCTTACAATGCGTGCATGCGCGCGATGCTCCTCGAAGCGCAGCGCAGGCCGCTGACGCTGCGCGACGTGCCGGATCCGGCGCCCGGGCCGGGCCAGATACTGGTCGCGGTCGAGGCGTGCGCGGTCTGCCGGACGGATCTGCACGTCGCCGACGGCGACCTGCCGGACCCGAAGCTGCCGCTGGTGCTCGGGCACGAGATCGTCGGCCGGGTGGTCGGCGTCGGCGCGGGTGTCCCGCAGGCGCGGCTCGGCGAGCGCGTCGGCATCCCGTGGCTCGGCTGGACCTGCGGCGCCTGCCGCCGGTGCCGGGAGGGGCGCGAGAACCTCTGTCCCGAGGCGCGCTTCGTCGGCTATCACCTCGACGGCGGGTACGCCGAGCGTACCGTCACCGACGCACGCTGGGCGTTTCGCCTGCCAGGAAACGGCGATGCCGCGGAGCTGGCCCCCCTGCTCTGCGCCGGGCTGATCGGCTGGCGATCCCTGCGCTTTGCCGGCGACGCGGAGCGTCTCGGCCTCTACGGCTTCGGCGCCGCGGCGCACATCGTCGCCCAGGTGGCCCGGCACCAGGGCCGGCGCGTGTTCGCCTTCACCCGTCCGGGCGACGAGGCGGCGCAGCGGTTCGCGCGTGGCCTCGGCGCCGAATGGGCCGGTGGCTCGGACGAACCGCCGCCGGAGCCGCTCGATGCGGCCATCATCTTCGCCCCGGTCGGCGCGCTGGTCCCGGCGGCACTGCGCGCCGTGCGTCCGGGAGGCGTGGTCGTCTGCGGTGGCATCCACATGTCGGACATCCCGTCGTTTCCATACGAGATCCTGTGGCGTGAGCGGAGCGTGGTCTCGGTCGCCAACCTGACCCGGCGCGATGGCGAGGAGTTTCTCGATCTCGCGCCACGGGTGCCGATCCGGACGCACGTCGAACGCTTCCCGCTCGAGCGGGCCAACGAAGCGCTCGAGCGACTGCGCTCCGGACGGCTCGAGGGAGCGGCCGTGCTGGTGCCGGAGAGCGCGTGAGCCACGACCTCGTGCTGTTCGACGGGACCTGCCCCCTCTGCCGCCGGTCGGTCCTGTTCGCCCTGTCGCGCGACCCGGACGGCAGCCGGTTCCGGTTCGCTCCGCTGACCGGCACGACCGCACGCC
Organism: Acidobacteriota bacterium; assembly: GCA_024276295.1. Lineage (GTDB taxonomy): Bacteria > Acidobacteriota > Polarisedimenticolia > J045 > J045 > J065. The sequence continues at coordinate 14,439 of JAJRXN010000448.1, read as the reverse complement.
GCCGGCTCGGCGAGGAGGCACTGGCCCGGCTGCCGGACAGCGTCGTCGTGCTGACGGCCGACGGCGCGCTGCTGACGCGCTCCGACGCCGCACTGCGGATCCTCGTGCGCTCCGGCCGGACCGGCGCCCTCCTGGGCTCGCTGCTCGCGGCCGTCCCGCGCCGGCTGCGCGACGCGCTCTACGATGCCGTGGCGCGGCGTCGCCGCACCCTGTGGCGCCGCTTCCGTCCCGACCGTCCGCTCCCGCCGCCGCAACTGACCGACCGCTTTCTTCCCTGAGGTTGCGGGCGCTGACCCGGATCGGCGAGGATACGGCGCGTTTTTTGCGGCCGCCGGACCGCGAGGAGAGATCGATGGCGTTCGGGCACCCGAAGGGCTTGTTTCCGCTGTTTTTCACCGAGATGTGGGAGCGGCTCGCGTTCTACACCATGGTCGGCATCCTGCTGCTCTACGCGACCGACAGCGAACGCGGCGGGCTCGGCCTGTCCTCGACGATCGTAAACGAGATCTACGGTCTCTACCTCGCCTTCGTGTACTTCACGCCGTTTCTCGGCGGCCTGCTCGCCGATCGGTTCCTCGGCTACCGCCGGGCGGTGTTCGCCGGCGGCCTGCTGATGACCGGCGGACTGTTCCTGATGAGCGTGCCCGGCTTCTCGCTGTTCGTGGTCGGCCTGATCGCGCTGATCCTCGGCAACGGCCTGTTCAAGCCGAACATCTCGGTGATGGTCGGCAACCTCTACGAACCGGGCGATCCGAAGCGCGACACCGGATTCAACATCTTCTACATGGGGATCAACATCGGCGCGCTCGTGGCAACGCTCTTCGCAGCACCGTATCTCCGCAACAACTGGGGCTGGCTGTGGACGTGCCGCGGCGCCGGCATCGGCCTGCTGATCGGCGTGGCGATCCTGGTGACGTTCTGGCGCTCGCTCGCACGGGCGGACCGGCAGCCGGAGCGCGACCCGGAAGACACGTCGCTGACCGAGGTGTTCCTCAAGATCCTGCTGCCGGCGTTCTCCTTCGGGATCATTGGCTACTTCCTGGCGCGCTGGGCCGAATTCACGCTGGTCCGCCCGGCTGTGTGCGGATTCCTGGTCGGCATCGTCCCCGTACTGATCTTTTTCATCCGCCTCGGGCTCAACGCGCGCGAGGACGAACGTCCCGGATTGCTGGCACTGCTCCCGGTCTACGTCGCCGGCGGCGCGTTCTTCATGATCCTGCACCTCAACGGCAGCGCGATGACGCAGTGGGCTCGTGACGAGACCGACCGCCAGCCGGGGCCGATCACCGCACGACTCACCTTCATGCACCAGGAAGGGCTCCCGACCTACTACCTCAACGCCGCCAGGGACGTCCCGCGCCCGCATCCCGACTCGCTGCTCGTCGTCGATGATCCGACGATCGCGCGGATGTTCGGCCAGCAGCGGCTCGACGAGTCGACGGTCCGGAAGCTCGCCGCGCTCGAGGACATCGAGGTCGTCGATCTCGACGCCGCCGGAGAGGACGTGCCGGAGACCTGGAAGCGGCGGGCCGTCAAGGTCTACGCCGACGGCCAGGTGACCGTCACGCAGGAGACGGGAACACACGGCGAGCCGATCATCAGCGTCGCGATCCCCGACGGCGCCCGGCCCGAACGGGAGGTCGTGCTGCTCCGGCGCAGCGAGGAGGGCCGGATCCCGGTGTTCGTCGTCGACCGCGAAACCTTCGACGCGCTCTACGAGGGCTACCGCGAGCGCTGGGGCCAGGATCCGCCGCTGCTGCCGCGCGGCGTGTTCCTGGACGTGATCAATTCCGAGGTCTACCAGTCGTGGAACCCGTGGTTCGTGATCCTCTTCACGCCGCTGGTCGTGCTGTTCTTCCAGTGGATGGCTCGCCGCGGCAAGGCGGTCCCGACGGCGCACAAGCTGCTCTACGGGATGATCCTCACCACGGCCGCGCTGCTGTGGATGGCGCTCGCCGGCATGTTCACCGACGGCGGCACGCTCAAGGTCTCGGCGCTGTGGCTCGTCGGATTCTACGCACTGGTCACCTTCGGCGAGCTGTGCCTGTCGCCGATGGGACTGTCGCTGGTGACCAAGCTGTCGCCGAAGCGGCTCGTCGGTCTGACGATGGGCGGCTGGTTCCTCGCCACGGCGTTCGGCAACAACCTGTCGGGATTCTTCGGCGGCCTCCAGCACCGCATGTCGCCGATCGCGTTCTTCCTGGTGCTTGCCGGCCTGTCGGCGCTGGTCGTGCTGTTCATCCTCGCGGTGCTGCCGCGGCTGGACCGGGCGATCCGGAAGTACGGCGCCTGATCCGCGCGCGGGCGGACGGCAGGACGCCGGGGACCTAGATTTCCCCGAGTGACGACGACGACCGTCACGCGGGGCCTCGGCCGCTATCGCCTCGAGAGCCGCCTCGGCGCGGGCGGGATGGCCGAGGTGTTCCGGGCCACCGACCCCCTGCTCGGGCGCGCGGTGGCGATCAAGCTCGTGCGCGCCGGGGCGGCCTCGAACGAGTTCCTGCGGCGATTCCGCCGCGAGGCGCGGGTACTCGCCGCGCTCGACCACCCCGGGATCGTCCCGATCTACGACATCGGCGCAGACGACGGCCGGCCGTTCTTCGTGATGCCGTACATGGCGGGAGGCACGCTGGCCGACCGGCTCGCCGAGGGAGCGATCGCGCCGCACCAGGCGGTCGCCTGGATCGCCACCCTCGCCGCCGCCCTCGATGCGGCCCACGAGGTCGGCATCCTGCATCGCGACATCAAGCCGCAGAACGTGCTGCTCGACGAAGCCGGCGGCGTCCGGCTGGCGGACTTCGGCCTGGCGACGGCCGGCGAGGCGACCCGGCTGACCGACGCTGGCCTGATGGTCGGGACGCCGCTCTATCTCGCCCCCGAGATCGCTCTCGGCTGTCCCGCCGGCCCGGAATCCGACCGATACGCGCTGGCGGTAACGGCCTTCGAACTGCTCGCGGGACGGCCGCCGTTTCATGGCGACGAGCCGCTCTCGGTGATCCACCAGCACGTGCACGCCGCGCCTCCGCCGCTTCCGGCGTGGGTCGGGCCGGCCCACGCCCGTCTCGACCGGGTCTTCGCCCGGGCGCTCGCCAAGCGCCCCGAAGAGCGCCCGCTCTCCTGCCGGGCGTTTGCCGCCGAACTCCAGGCGGCGCTCGCGAATCCGGAGAACGCGGAAGCGTACGGGACCCCGCCCGGGGACCGGCCAGGGACCGCCGCGGCGCTTCGCCGCCGTGCCGCCCGCCACGGTTCCCGGTCCGTTCCGTGGCTGGTCGGAACGCTGCTGGTGGCCCTGGCGGCGCTGCTCCTGTCCCTCGCCACCGGCCGATAACCGGCTGCTGGCCGTTCACGGGCACCGGGCGACCGGTCGCGGCCGGTGTCGGGAGCGGGAGCAGGGTCCGCGGGCTAGACTCGCAATCCGGAACCACCCGACGATGCCCCCTGTCACCCATTCCCATCGCGGCGCCCGGACGGGATGCCTCCGGCCGGGGCGAGCGCTGACAATGCTCGCCGGCCTCGTCGCGCTCGCGCCGCTCGCCGGCTGCGCGGGCGGCAGCTCGTCCGATGCCCTTGCCGGGGACCGGGTGCCGGGCGACGCCCTGCTGCGCGGCCGGTTCGAAAAGCGGCTGCTGCTGACCGGTTCGCTCGAGGCGGTCCGCGCGATCGAGATCAAGGCCCCCCAGACGCCGGTGTTCCAGATGCGGATCCAGTTCATGGCCGAAGAGGGCTCGGAGGTGCGTCCGGGCGACCCGCTGCTCGATTTCGACAACGCGTTCTTCGCCGACCAGGTCGAGGATCTCGAGAACCGGATCCTCGACGCCCGCAGCCAGATCGTCTCGCGCCGGGCCCAGCTCGAGAGCGACCTCAAGCAGCTCGAGATCGAACTGGCGGAGCGGGAGTACGAGTTCCGCCGCGCGAAGCTGTACGCCGCCGTCGACCCGGAGGTCGTCTCGCGACGCGACTACGATGAGAGGCAGTTCCAGTTCGAAAAGGCCCGCCGCGAACTCGACGAGGTCCGCCGCCGGATCGTGCTGACGCGCGAGAAGGGTCGGGCCGACCTGGAAGTGCTGGAGATCGAGCGCGACAAGGCACGGCGCGACCTGCAGAAGGCGCGACAGAGCCTCGAGCTGCTGTCGATCAAGGCGCCGTCTTCGGGTCTCGTGGTCTACCAGCGCCGACCGCGGAGCACGGTCAAGTTCCAGGAGGGGGATTCGTGCTGGCCGGGCTCGGTCGTGATGCGGCTTCCCGACCTGAGCGAGATGCGCGTCGTCTTCGATGTCAACGAGGTCGACGTGCCGCTGCTGCGGGTCGGCATGCCCGTCGGCGTCACGCTCGACGCCTTCCCCGGCAGGACGATCCGCGGCCGGATCGACGAGATTCCCTCGATGGCCGTCAAGCGCAGCGAGTCGTCGGAGATCCGGATCTTCCGTGTCGTCGCCTCGCTCGAGGAATCGTGGAGCGGGAAGATGCGCCCGGGGATGTCGGCCCTCGGCCGCGTGATCGTCGAACAGCAGGACGATGCGCTGATGGCCCGGCGCGACAGGATCCGCATGTCGGCGGCCGGGACCGTGGTCCGGCTCGACGACGGGCGCGAGCTGCCGGTCGAGATCCTCGATCGCAACGAGCGCTTCGTGCGGCTCGCCGAACGGCCGGAACTCGCCGCACTCGTCGCGGCCCCGGCGACGGGAGCCTCGTCATGAGGCGTCGTGTCTCGCTGACGGCGGCGCTGGGCGTCCTGGCGGGCGTCGCGGCCATCGCGGGAGTACGGATCGCCGGCTTTTCTCCGGCGCAGGACACCGTCGTCGTCGAGCGCCGCGACCTGCCGCTGGTCGTCGAGGGGACCGGCAAACTTGAGGCGGCGGTCGCCTACCAGGTCGGTCCGCCTTCGGTGCCGGACACCTGGAACTACAACCTGACCTCGATGATCGACGAGGGACGCTGGGTCGAACAGGGCGATGTCGTCGCCCGCTTCGACGCGACCGAGATCGAAGAGCAGCTCCGCGACCTCGAGGCCCGGCTCGAGACGGTACGCCAGGAGCGCGAGAAGGAGCAGCGCTCGCTCGAGGTCTCGCTGCGCGAGATGGAACTCGCCGTCGTGCAGGCCGAGAGCGATCTCGAGAAGTCCCGCATCGACGCCTCGCTCGATCCGACGCTGGTCGCCGGCATCGAGATCCAGGAGGCCCGGCTGCAGCAGGCGCTGGCCCGCCGGAAGTTCGAGCTGCTCGCCGAACGGATGCAGCTCGAGCGCGAGCTGGTGCGTTCCAAGCTCGAGGTGCTCGACGTCAAGCGCGGCTATTACGAGGGGAAGATCGCCCGGCTGCGGGCCGTGCTCGACAGGTTCACGGTCAGGGCCCCGATCGCCGGGCTGGTGATCTACGTTCCGAAACGCAACGGCCAGCGCTGGGAGGTCGGCGAACGGGTCTGGATGATGTCCAAGATCCTCGAGATCGCCGACATCAAGACCCTGCGCGCCGAGATCGCCGTGCTCGAGGCCGACGCCGCGCAGGTCGCGGTCGGCCAGCCGGCCCAGGTCGCCATCGACGCGGTTCCCGGACTGGTGCTCGACACGCGGGTCGAGGCGCTCGGCCGAATCGTCCGCGAGCGCTCGGTCCAGGACCGCAGCCGCGTGTTCGACGTCTTCCTGCCGCTGACCGGGTTCGACGACGGCCTGTTGCGCCCCGGGATGGGCGTCTCGGCGCGGATCACGACCGACGTGCTCGAGGACCGGCTCGTGATACCGCTGGCGGCGATCCGTACCGACGCCCGGGGCACGTGGGTCGCGCTGCGCACCCGGACCGGCCGGACGACGCGCCGCGACGTGACCCTCGGGCGGCGCACCGGCGACCTGGTGATCGTCGAGGAGGGCCTCGCCGAAGGCGACCGCATCGTCCTGCCCGGCAGCGACGAACCGGAAGGGCAGGGATGACGGCGCGGGTTCCCGCGATCGCCGGCCGGCTCGTCCTGTCCGCCCTGCTGCTGGGTCCGCTCATCCGCTGCGGCGGAGGGAACGGCGCCTCGCCCATCGCCGTCGCGGTTCCGGTCGTCCGCGCGACGCTCGAGCTGACCGTTCCTGCCGAGGGCGAACTCGAGGCGTTCCAGGCGTCTCCGATCGCGATCCCGCGGGTTCCGACCGGCGCCCTGCAGGTCAAGGAACTCGTCGCCGAAGGCTCGCTGGTCGAGCCGGGCGACGTGCTGGTCGTCTTCGACGACTCGCAGCTCGTGATCGATCTGGACAACCACAAGGCCAGTTTCCAGTCCGCCGCCTACCGGATCGCGAGCACCGACTACGAGGCCCGGATCGAGGAGGGCCGGCTCGCGACCGTCCGCGAGGTCTCCGCGATCGAGCGGGACAACGCCGAGAAGTTCCTGATCACCGACGACGAGGTGTACAGCCTCAAGGAGATCGTCGAATCGCGGATGCGCGAGCGGGAGGCCGCCGCGACGGTCGTCTATGCCGACGCGGCCGTCCGGCTCAAGAACGAGTTCTACGACATCGAGGAGCGCATCCTCGGCGTCGAACGCGGCCAGGCCGAAGACAAGCTGCAGCGGGTGAAGACCAGCCTGGCGAGCATCGTTCTCCGGGCGCCGATCGGCGGCCTGGTCGTCTACCGCAAGAACTGGCGCGGCGGGACGATCGGTGTCGGCGACACGATCTGGCCCGGCAACATCGTGATGTCGATCGTCGATCCGGAGACGACCGGGATGACCGGCTTCGTCCACGAACGCGACGCGGCCGCCGTCACCGCCGGCGCCCGCGCGTGGGTCGTGGTCGATGCGCTGGCCGGCCGGCGCCTCGAGGGGACCGTCGAGCGGATCTCCGAAGTGGCCCGCCCGATCCGCGCCGGCTCGCCGTCGAAGTTTGCCGAGGTCCGGATCCGGCTGGAACGCGATGACGGCGCGATGCTGCGTCCCGGGATGAAGGCCCGCGCCGACATCGTGGTCGGCCGGCTCGAGCAGACGTTGGTCGTGCCCCGCGCGGCGGTGCGCGGCGATGCCGAGCAGCCGTACGTGCTCGTGGCGACCGGCGGCGAGCCGGAGCGCCGCGCCGTGCGTCTCGGGCCCCAGGACGCGGTCAAGGTCGGCGTGCTCGAAGGTCTCGAGGAGGGAGAATCCGTGCTGATCGGCCCCGACGACAGCGAACCGAGCGGCGACGCCACCGCCGGCATGACCGGCCGCTCCCGGGCCGCCCGTCGCCGGCCGGCGGGCCCGCGATGATCCTCGAGTACATGCAGGCCGCGAGCCAGGATCTGCTGCGGCAGAAACTGCGCACGCTGCTGACGATGCTCGGTATCATCTTCGGCGTCGGCGCCGTGATCTCGATGCTGTCGATCGGTGCCGGAGCCCAGCAGCGCGCGCTGGCGGTGATCGATGCGATGGGACTGCGCAACGTCATCGTGCGCGAGAAGACCCTCGACGACCAGGACCGCTTCACGATCCGCGAGAAGAGCCTCGGCCTGTCGCGGCGCGACGTCGAGGAGGTGCGCAGCGTCGTCCCGCAGGTCGTCGCCACCAGCGGTCGCAAGCGGATCGACGTCGACCGCATCCTGAGCAACGAAGCCCGCAGCGAGGCACTCGCCGTCGGCGTCGGCGCGTCGTACTTCCAGCTCGTCGGCCTCAGAGCCCGTCGCGGCACGCTGTTCGACGCCGGCGACGAGGCGGCGTTCGCGCGCGTGGCGGTGCTCGGCTCCCGCGCCGCGAGCGACCTGTTCGGCTATCGGAACCCGATCGGTGAGCCGGTCAAGATCGGCGACACGTGGTTCACGGTGATCGGCGTGCTCGCGCCGCAGGCGCTCGACGAGAGCGGCCTCGAGGGGGTCTCGGTCGAGAGCGCCGCCACGACCGTCTTCGTCCCGCTGACCACGACGCTCAAGAACTTCGATCGATCGCCGCTCGACGCCGAACTCGACGAGGTGCTGTTCGAGATCCGCGAAGGCGAACCGGTCGGACGCAGCGCTGCGGTGATCGCCGCGGTCCTTCGCGATCTGCACGGGGGCGAGAGCGATTTCACGGTCGTGGTCCCGGAGAAGCTGCTCGAGCAGAGCCGGCAGACGCGCCGGATCTTCAACATCGTGATGGGAGGGATCGCCGGCATCTCGCTGCTGGTGGGCGGGATCGGGATCATGAACATCATGCTCGCCAGCGTGATGGAGCGGACCCGCGAGATCGGCATCCGCCGCGCGGTCGGCGCCAAGCGGCGGCACATCGTGGCCCAGTTCCTGGCCGAGTCGGTGCTGATCTCGTTTCTCGGCGGACTGGCGGGCGTGCTGCTCGGTTTCGGCATCTCGTGGGGGGTCGCGCGGTATTCCGACTGGAGCACCGTGATCACGGGCTTTTCGATCGTGCTCGCGTTCGGATTCTCGGTCGCGGTCGGAATCGCGTTCGGCACCTACCCGGCGCTCCGCGCCTCCCGACTCGACCCGATCGAGGCCCTGCGCACGAGCTGACGGGCCGGCATGCGCCGCCGCCCGGCACCGGATATGATGGCGCCGGCTACAGGGGACGAGGAGTCTTCAGGAACGACCGGCAGCCGCCTGCCCGGCGGCTCGTCATCATCACCGATCCCGACATCAGGCTGACTGCCGCCTTTCCGTCCGCCACGCGGCCGGAGGCTCGCTGCCACGTTTCCACGACAACCCGCGGCCGGACAGCCGGCCGCAAGGAGAGATCGCAGTGAGACGGCAAGCACGAACGATCCCATACGTCCTGGCGGCGCTGGCGGCCGCGGCAGCGCTGCCTGCCACGGCGCTGGCCGAGGACGAGCCCGCGACCACGAAGCGCCGCTGGACCAACACCGCCGAGGTCGGCTTCGTGCAGACCTCCGGCAACTCCCAGACGACGAACGTCAAGCTCTCGGACCGCTTCATCTACGGCTGGGACGGCTGGAAGCTCGAGATCAACATGCTCGCCCTGCGCGCCGAACAGACGACCCGCACGGCATCGAACGTCGGCGGCGCACTCGTCGTGACCGAGGTCTCCGAGACGACCGCCGAGACCTATCAGCTCGCCGGCATCCTGCGCCGGGACATCCGGGACGGTTTCTACTGGCTGACCGGCCTCGAGTGGACCCGCAATCGCCCCGCTGGCATCGACGACCGCTACCAGGCCCAGGTCGGCCTCGGGTACCGTTTCTTCCGCACCGACGTCCACGAACTGAGCAGCGAACTCGGTCTGACCTACACCGACGAGTCGTTCGTCCCGGGCACGACACCGGACGGGCAGACCTATGCCGGAGCCCGCGCCTTCTTCGGGTACTCGCACAAGCTCTCCCCGACGTCGACGCTCACTCAGGACGTCGAGCTGCTCGGAAATCTCGACGACACCGCGGACTGGCGCGGCAAGTCCGAGACCGCCATCACCGCCTCGATCACGACCCAGGTCGCCCTCAAGGCGAGTTTCACGCTGCTCTACGACAACCGGCCCGTGGTGCAGGTGCTCTCGGCCACCGGCTTTCCCGACGTACAGTTCGAGTTCGACAAGACCGACACGATTCTCGCCGCCTCGCTGGTCGTCAACTTCTGACGCCGGCTTCCGGAGAAACAGCCATGGATTTCTCGCAGTTCATCGACGTCAACGTCCTCATCACCTATGGCCTGCGGCTGCTTGGCGTCTTCGCGCTGCTGATCGCCGCCCGCATTCTCGCGAGCTGGGTCCGTCGCGTGATGATGCGCGGGTTCGAGCGCTCGAAGTTCGACGTCACGCTGGGCAAGTTCTTCGCGAATCTCGCCTCATGGACGGTGATGCTGCTGGCCGTCCTGTTCGCGCTGAGCCTGTTCGGGATCGAGACGACCAGCTTCGCGGCGATTCTCGCCGCCGCCGGCTTCGCGATCGGAATGGCCTTCCAGGGCACGCTGGCCAACTTCGCCTCCGGCGTGCTGCTGCTCGTGTTCCGGCCGTTCGCGGTCGGAGATGCGGTCCGCGTCGCGGGCGAGGTCGGGCAGGTCGATGCGATCGGCCTGTTCACGACCACGATCGACACGTTCGACCGGCGGCGGATCATCATCCCCAACAGCTCGATCACGAGCGCGACGATCGAGAACATCACCCATCATCCCACGCGCCGAGTCGACGTCGAGATCGGCGTCGCGTACGACGCTTCGACCACCAGGACCCGCGAGGTGCTCGACGGGGTCGTCCGCGGCACCGAGGGCGTCCTGGACGACCCGGCGCCCGCGATCATCCTGAGCAACCTCGGGGCGTCGTCGGTCGATTGGACCCTGCGCGCCTGGTGCCGCGCGGAGGACTACTGGACGGTTCGTGAGAGGCTGCTCGAGCGCGCCAAGAACGCCCTCGACGACGCGGGAATCGGGATCCCGTTCCCCCAGCTCGACGTCCACCTCGACCAGCCCGTTGTCGGTGCATAATGACACGTTCTCGAATCAGGACAGGCACGGAGGACAAGAGATGAAGAAGATTCGATTCCTCGCTCCTGCGGCCATCGTGGCCGCGATCCTGCTCGCCGCCGCTCCGGTGACAGTCCTGGGCGACGGCCAGATCGGCCTCGAGGGCGGCCTGCTGGTCCCGGACGGCAACCTGTCGGACAACGACGCGGCCCTCGCGTTCGGCGTGCGCGGGCTGTGGAGTCTCGGTCCGGGCTGGGGCTGGTTCCTCGACGGGAAGTACTCGACGACCGACGTGGCCGGGCCGTCGACCGACGACGCCAACGTGCTCGCGCTGCGCACCGGGGCCGAGTTCACGCTGGGCGACGGTCCGTGGTTCATCAACGGCGGCGGCGGCTGGGTGGACGTCAGCGCCGACCAGCCGTCGTTCGATTTCGATCGGGCTTTCGGCTCGCTCGGATTCGGCCAGATGTTCGACACCAGCGAGCGCGGCATGTTCCGCTGGGAACTCCGCGTCGATCGCTCGCTGGGCGACGACGGTCTCGCGGGGGCCGGGATGACCAACGTCTATGCCCTGCTCGGCTACTCCTGGCGCGTCGGCGCCCCGCCTCCGGATTCCGACGGGGACGGCGTCAACGACCGCCGGGATCGCTGCCCCGACACGCCGGCCGGCGCGATCGTGGACGACAGGGGCTGCCCCCGTGACGCCGATGGCGACGGCGTGTTCGACGGCCTCGACAAGTGCCCCGGGACGCCCGCCGGCTGGGCGGTCGACGCCAGGGGTTGTCCGAAGGACTCCGACGGCGACGGCGTCGCCGACGGCGAGGACGCCTGCCCCGACACGCCCCGTGGCGCCTCCGTCGACGCCAAAGGCTGCCCCCCGGACGCCGATGGCGACGGCGTGTTCGACGGCCTCGACAAGTGCCCCGACACCCCCCGCGGCGCCGCGGTCGACGCCCGGGGTTGCCCGCAGGACTCCGACGGCGATGGCGTCGCCGACGGCCTCGACAAGTGCCCCGGCACGCCCCGCGGCGCCACCGTCGACGCCAGGGGCTGTCCCCGTGACGCCGATGGCGACGGCGTGTTCGACGGCCTCGACAAGTGCCCCGACACGGAGGCCGGTGCCCCGGTCGACGAGCGCGGCTGTCCGAAGCTGTTCGAGAAGGGGCGCGGGACGCTCGTGCTCGAGGGCGTCAACTTCGAGTCGAACAGCGCCACGCTCACCGCTGCCTCCCGGGCGATCCTCGACCGCGTGGCGGAAGCGCTGCTCGCCTGGCCGGAAGTGCGCGCCGAGGTGGGAGGACACACCGACTCGTCCGGCAGCGAGGCCTACAACCAGCGGCTCTCCGAACGACGCGCGCAGGCGGTGCGCGAGTACCTGATCAGCCGCGGCATCCCGGCCGACCGGCTGACGGCGCGCGGTTATGGCGAGTCGAGGCCGATCGCGGACAACGGCACCGAAAGCGGCCGCGCGAAGAACCGCCGGGTCGAACTCCGACGCATGGACTGAAGCGTTCGTCCGGTCTCAGGGCAGAGGTGGCGCCGGCCTGCGGGTCGGCGTCACCGCTTCGGCCCGCCGGACCCGGGATGCGATCTCGGCCTGGAGCTGCGGGCAGTCGGCGACCACCGCGACGAACTCGGCGATCCGCCAGGCCTCCTCGGCGGCTTCCCGCCGCTCGAGCAGCCTGTCGACCAGCGCCAGCAGCGTCCTGGCCACCGCCTCGTCCGACGGGCTCGCCATCAGCGACGAGGCCAGCGCCCGGAAGGCGACCGGCCACTCGCCCGTGCGAACGAGCGTGGCGCCGAGCGCGACCAGCCGGTCACGGTCGACTCCGAGGGCATGCGCGTCGGCATCGATCTCGGACAGCAACTGCGCGGCGAGCAACCCCTGGCGCTGGCGGAAGCAGGCCTCGATCGCCTCGCGACCGACCTCGACCGTGCGCGCCGTCTGCCCGCACCGCTTGAGCAGCCTGCAGAGCGTCGAGAGCAGATGCGCGTCCGGCGCGAACTCGGCGCGCAGGGCCTCGAGCCGCTCGACGGCCCGACGCGGATCTCCCTCCGAAGCGGCCAGCACCTCGCGCACGGCGGCTTCGGGGTCCGAGAGCTGCGGGCGGAACGGACTCCCTTCGCCCGTCATCCCGTCGACGCGCGCCGCCTCGCCGTCCTTCAGCCGGTAGCGCGCCGCACGCCGCGGCGCAGTGCGAACCCGTGCGGACCCGCTGCCGTCACCGGCGGGCCACTCGCGGCGCCCCGGCGGCCGGCCGGAACGCATCGATCCGTCTCCATCTGGCGGTCGCCGCGAAAAACCCCAGCCCACCGGTGACCTCGCTGTTCCCCCGAGAGGAGAAGTTAGCAGCCGCACGCCACCGCGCGCGAGTACCCCGGATCATCGAATCCGGCGCCGCCGGCTAGGGGAAGCCTTCACTGCGCACTTCGACGATCCGCTCCGGATCCGAAGGGCCGGGATGAAGGACGAGCGCCTCGAGCCCCTCGGGCAACAGTGCGAGCCCGTCGTCACCGAGCACCGTGAGCGTGGTCGCCCAGATGTCGGCCGTCATCGCATCGCCGGCCAGCACGCTGACCGACGCCGCCTGCTCCGCGGGACGCCCCGTGCGCGGATCGATCACGTGCCCGTAGCGGCGGCCGCCGATCTCGACCCACCGCGCATAGTCCCCGGACGTGCAGATCGCCCGGTCGCCCGCCAGCCGGATCGTGCGCCAGGCCCCCTCCCCTCGCGGATGCCGCACGACGACCTCGAAGCCCGCGTCGCCCGGCGTGCGACCGAAGACGTGCAGATCGCCGCCGACGTCGACCAGCCCACCGACGGCGCCCTCCTCCCGCATCGCGTCGAGCGCCCGATCGATCGCGTACCCCTTGGCGATGCCCCCGAGGTCGATGCGCGCGGAGTCGCGGCGCTTGACCGCCCCGTGCTCGAGCAGTTCGAAGTCCTCCCAGCGCGAGGCGCTCCGCGCGCGGGCGATCTCGGCCGGATCGGGAAGCACGCCCTCGCGGCCGGCCCGCCGCCACAGCTCGATCAGCGGCCGGCAGGTCGCGTCGAAGGCGCCGTCCGTCTCCTCCCACGCGGCGCGCGCCGCCCGCAGGACCGTCAGCACGTCCGGCGAGAGCGGAACCACCTCGCCGGCCGGCGCCCGGTTCAGGCGGGAGACTTCCGAGGCGTCGATCCAGGTGCTCATCAGCGCCTCGAGCCGCCGCAGCGTCGCTTCCGCCGCCGTCACGGCCCGCCGCGCCACCTCCCGCTGGCCCGCCGGCGCGATCGCCACGAGCTGGCAGGACGTGCCCATGATCCCCACCGGGTGCCCGGTGACGACCTCGAGCCGGTCCCGGCCGCCGGTCTTCCAGAGCGCCAGCCCCAGCAGGACCACGAGGCCGGCCAGCGCCCCCAGGGCCGCGAGCCGGCGGACGCGCGCCCCGCCACTCATCGGTCCGGCTCCGTCCGACCCGCCAGCATCTCGCGCAGCACGGCGGCGGCCTGCTCGTACGACGCCTCGACGCGCCGGCATACGGCCGCCTCGATCGCGGAGCCGAACAGCGGCGCGGCGACCCGGACCTCTCCCGCAACCCGTCGCAGGCACCCCGTCTCCACCGGCACGACGGTCATTGTCCCGTGCGCGGTCAGGCTCGCACCGAGCGGCAGCGCCCCGGGAATCACCTTCCACTCCAGCGTCCCGCACGCCTCGTCGAGGCGGTTCTCCTGCTCGTAGTCCAGCCAGCCGCCGCCAAGCACGCCGGCTACAGCCGACTCGCCGCCGGCCGACGCCTCGAAGCGCGAAAGCCAGCAGCGCAGGTCGCCTTCGCGCCATTCGCGGACGACCGTGCGGCGCATGCCGGCCGCCCGATCGACCCGACGATCGAATTCGGGGTCCCAGAACAGCTCCCAGAACATGGCCGGCGGGCAGGCGAACCGGTGCTCGATGCTGAATTTCATCGATCGTCTCTCCCCTCCCGCACGCCGCTCCGGCCGGCGGCCGGAAGAACGTGCCGGGTCCAGATGCAGGAGCATCGCATGAAACCGGGACGGCCGGCCGCATTCCGCCCCGCGGAGCACGCATCATGCGCCCGGCCGAGGGTCTCCGTGGAACGCCGC
>JAJRXN010000005.1 GCA_024276295.1 Acidobacteriota bacterium | reverse complement strand
GCGGCCGACGGTTTCGTCGGCCCGCTCGACGTCGACGATCTGTGGTTCCCTCCGGGGCAGACCGACCGCCTCGAATGGTCGCCGGCGGCCGAGGCGGATTCGTACGGGCTCTACCGCGGGACGATCGGAGTCGAGGGATTCCGGCTGCGAGGCGCAGTCCCGCGCTACGGTCACGTCTGCCTGGCGACGAAGCTGCCCGGGACGCAGGCGCTCGATCCCGGACGGCCGCGACCGGGAACGGCGTTCTACTACATCGCGACGGGGCTCCGGTTCTCCGAAGGTCCCTACGCAATGCCGGAATCGGGCATGCTCTCCCAGGACGGTGCGCAGGCGCGCCATCCGCGCATCCGTTGCGGTCCGCGCCTGTACGTGCGCGAGGGCGCGTCCGGCCCTTCCGACGGGCTCTCGTGGGAGACGGCGGATCCGACCCTGCAGGATGCGCTGGCCCGGGCGAGTCGGGCCGAGGTCTGGATCGCCGGCACCGTGCCCGCGCAGGGCGTCACCGATGTCTGGCAGGGCATCGTCCTCTACGGCGGATTCGCGGGCTCCGAGGCGTCCGTGTGGGAACGCGATCCGGCCGCTCACGCCACGGTGGTGCGGGGCGATCTCGGCATGCGGTGGCACGACGGATCGGAGACCTTCCTGCTGGATGGAATCGAGCTGGTTGGCGACATCACGTCCCAGGCGCTCGGCGGATTCGTGCTGCGCGATGTTCACGTTCGCGGTGACGTCGTTCTCGCGCTTCCGAGCGACTACGGTTCGATGTGGGGGGTCGTCGTCGAGGACGCGGTGCTCGACCGGGGACTGGCGGTATCCCTCTGCGGCAGCCCGAAGATCGATCTGGTCGTGCATGACAGCGTCATGCGCCGGAGCGACGGAACCGTCCTTCGCCTGTCCGCGGAAGGCTGCATCCTGGGGGACTCGGTGCGCATGCTGGTCGACGACAGCCGGATCGAGGGCGGAACGAAGGGCGTGTCGATCTCCGGGAGCCGGTTCTGCGACGGGAGCCATGCCGTCGAGATCCGCGGCCTGTTCGCCTCGAACGTCGTGCTGGGCAGCGCGGGGCCGGCGTTCCAGGCGTCGGCGCAAGCGGTCCTGAACGGAGGATACGTCTGCTCGGCGGAGATCGATCTCCGCCTCGTCGGCAACACGATCGCCGATGGCGGCGGCTCCGCCGTCACATGTTCGGCCGGAGGCGGCGGGATTTTCGAGGCGACCGGCGGGCCGGCCCATGCCAGTTGCCGGGCGCGGCTGGTCGACAACCTCGTCACGCACCACGCGGGGGCCGGTGCGGTCGAGCGCATCGAAGGTGACGAACGGTTCAACACCGCCGAGCTGGTCCTCGTCGGCAACGACTTCTGGGCACTCGGCGGGCCGGCCTACCTGCCGGCCGACGGCGCTGCCGTTCCCGATGCGGACGCGGTCAATTCCCGCGAGGGACACCGGGACAACTTCTCGGCCGATCCGTTGTACCGGGATCTCGGCTCGGGAGACGTCCATCTGCTCGACGGTTCCCCGGCAATCGATCGGGCCGTTGCCGATGCCGACGCCGTGTGCCGTGTCCGCGATCCGGACATCCCCTGGCGCTGCGCCGGTGGCTCGCCGTCGGCGCTCGACATCGACGGCGAGCCGCGGTGTCGCGATGGTGACGGTGACGGCGTGGCCCGCTGCGATGTCGGAGCCGACGAGCACGGGCCGACGACGCCGTAGTCATCGGCCTACCGTGCTAGCATCCGGGGCCGGACGAGGACCCTCTCGATGCATCCGTCATCCCGTCTGCCGTTCCGCGTCATGCTGCTCGCCCTGCTCGTCATGGCGGGTCTCGCCGCCTGCACCGCGCCGGACCCGCGGGCGCAGCTCACCGCCGCGCGGGCGGCGTACGAGATCGCCGTCGTCGGAAACTGGGCCCAGACGCCGCCGACCGAGGAGAGTCCGATCCCGGCCGCGGTGCTGACGATCCGCGTCACGCGCCGCGAGACGACGGTCGCGCTGCCCTGCCTGACGGTCGACGTGCTGTTCTACGGGGTCGGCGAGGGCGATCCGGTCGAGGTCGGCCGGCGGACCGTCGAACTCGACCTGGCCGACATCGAGCAGCTCGGTGGCACCAAGGAGATCCTGCGCCGGCTCCCCCTGCCCGAGGGCGCCGAGGTCGACCAGCTCGGGGTCGTGCTGCATGATCCCGGAGACGAGGAAGGGTTGCGGGCGCTGTGCGAGGCCAGGGCGTTTCCAGACATGGTGCGGTGAACGCGGCGGACGGCGACGACGGCCGACCACGCCGCGACCTGCTGCTGACCGTCGCGCCCCCGGTGGCGGCGACCCTGATCCGGCTCGTCCGCCGCAGCATCCGCCTGCGCGTCCACGGCCGCGAGGTCGTCGAACGGTTCGCCCGCGAAGGCCGGCGCTACATCCACGTCTTCTGGCACGCGCACCTGCTGCTGATGGTCTACAGCTACGTCGGGCCGCGGCTGGTGTTCATGATCAGCCGCCATCGTGACGGCGAGCTGATCGCGCGCACCGTCGAGCGCTTCGGCTACGCGCCGGCCCGCGGGTCGTCGACCCGTGGCGGCATGGCGGCACTCCGCGAGATGATGCGCGCCATGCGCGACGGGTCCGACATCGGCTTCACGCCCGACGGTCCGCGGGGGCCGGCGCGGCGCGTCCAGCCCGGCTGCGTCGTCGCGGCCCGGATGTCCGGCGCCCCGATCGTGCCGGTGGCGATCGGCGCCACCCGCGCCTGGCGGCTGTCGACCTGGGACCGGTTCGTGGTCCCGAAGCCCGGGGCCCGCGTGCTGATGGCCTACGGCGAGCCCCTCGCGATCGGGCGCGACGAGCCGGTCGATGCCGCCGCCCT
>JAJRXN010000447.1 GCA_024276295.1 Acidobacteriota bacterium | reverse complement strand
CGCGGGCAGTGCGACGGGATGTACGTCAACACGGCCGGCCTCGGCGAGGCGATCCCCGGGCTCGATCTCGACCCGGCGCACGTCCGGCCGGGCGACCGTGTGCTCGTCAGCGGTCCGCTCGGCGATCACGGTATGGCGGTGATGGCCGCCCGCGAGGGGATCGCGATCGAGGGAGGTCCGGTCAGCGACACCGCGCCGGTCCAGCGGCTCGTCGAGGCGGCGCTGGTCCGGGCCGACGGCGTGCGCTTCATGCGCGATCCGACGCGGGGCGGGGCGGCGGCGGTGCTCGGCGAGCTGGTCGAGGGCCGGCCGGTCGGAATCCGGCTCGACGAGCGGGCGCTGCCGGCCTCGCCGGGCACGCGGGCCGTGGCCGAGATGCTCGGCATCGAACTGCTGCACGTCGCCTGCGAGGGACGGCTGCTGCTCGTCGCCGCCCCGGACGCGGCGGAGGAGATCCTCGCGGCGTGGCGCGGACTCGACGAGGGCCGCGGGGCGGCCGCGATCGGCGAGGTCGACGACGCCGCGGGCCGGCTGACGCTCGAGACGGCGATCGGCGGGCGCCGGCTGATCGACCTGCCGGAGGGCGAACTCCTGCCGAGGATCTGCTGATGCACGAGCTGTCCATCGCGATCTCGCTGGTCGAGCAGCTCGAGCAGGCGGCCCGCCGGGAACGGGCGTCGCGGATCACCTCGGTGCGTCTGGCGCTCGGGGCGCTCTCGGGCGTCGAGCGCGGGCCGCTCGAGTTCTGCTTCCCGATGGCGGCGGCCGGGACGCTGGCCGAGGGGGCGCGGCTCGAGATCGAGGAGGTGCCGATCACGGTCCGCTGCCGTTCCTGCGGGGCCGAGACGCGGGTCGGGGAGCTGCAGCTCGCTTGCCCGCGCTGCGGTGCCCCGGGCGTGGAGGTGACCGGCGGGCGCGAACTGACCGTGCGCTCGATGGAGGTGGTCTGATGTGTCGCGACTGCGGGTGCGAGGACGGCAACGAGCGGGCGTGGTTCGGGCGCGACGGCGGCGGTCACGATCATCCGCACGACCACGAGCATCCGCATCACCATGGGCCTCCCCACGCGGACCGGGAAGGCGTGATCCACGTCCACCTGCCGCGGGGCGTCGAGGTCCACCTGCATTTCGACGACGACCGGCCGCCGCTCGTCGTGCCGTCGCGGGAGGGCGGGCAGGCGCACGGGCCGCGGCGGGTCGAGATCGAGGCGCGGGTGCTGGCCGAAAACGACCGGCTCGCCGCGGCGAACCGCGAGCGGCTGGCCCGGCACGGGGCGGTCGCCGTCAACCTGATCTCGTCACCCGGTTCGGGCAAGACCGCGCTGCTCGAGCGCACGCTCGAGGCGTTGGCCGGCGAGATTCCGCTCGGCGTGATCGTCGGCGACCAGCAGACCGACCGGGATGCGCGACGCCTGGCGGGGCGCGGCGCTCCGGTCGAGCAGATCGAGACGCGCAGCGCGTGCCATCTCGACGCCGCGCAGGTTGCGGGGCCGCTCGGGCGGATGCTCGAGGCGGGCGTGCGGCTGGTGCTGATCGAGAACGTCGGCAACCTCGTCTGCCCCGCGGCGTTCGATCTCGGGGAACACCGGAAGGTCGCCCTGCTCTCGGTCACCGAGGGGGAGGACAAGCCGGTCAAGTACCCGGTGCTGTTCCACGAGGCGCCGCTGGTCGTGATCACCAAGCTCGATCTCGCGCAGCGCGCGGACTGGGATCGCGCGGCGTGCTACCGTGCGATCCGGACGGTCAACGGCGCGGCGACGGTGCTCGAGGTCAGTGCCCGGACGGGTGACGGACTCGATCGCTGGATCTCGGCCCTGCGCGGGATCGCCGCGACGGCCGGCGGTCCGGTCGCGCCGCGGGCTGCGGCGAACGACGGAGAGGGCTAATGGAATTCCGCAAGGTCGTCGAGGCCCGGGCGAGCTGCCGGCGCTTCCGTCCCGACGCGGTGCCGGTCGAGGACCTCAGGGGACTCGTCCGCATCGCCGGACTGGCGCCGAGTCCGGGCAACTCCCAGCCGTGGCGCTTCGTCGCCGTCGTCGGCGCGGAGACGATCGCCCGGATGGGCACCGTCGTCCGCCACCGTCTGGCCGGGATCCTGCCCGAGCCGGCCGACGAGCAGATCGCGCGGGCCCGGAGCCGGGTTGAGTGGCTGGCGACGTTCTTCACCGAGGCGCCGGCCGTGATCGCGGTCGTCCACCGGCCGCGCCGGACCGCGTTCGACGAGCTGCTGGAAGGTACCCCCGGCGGCCCGACGCACGCGCATCTCGAGGCGTGCCGTGCGCACCCCGGCCTGCAGGCGATCGGGGCGGCGATCCAGAACCTGCTGCTCGCCGCCGCCGACATGCGCTACGGCGCCTGCTGGCTGACCGCCCCCTTGGTCGCCCGGTCCGACCTCGAGAACATCCTTGAGGTCCGCGAGCCGGAGCGGCTGGCGGCGCTGGTCGCCGTCGGCCGGCCGGCCGCGCTGCACGTCGAGGAGCGCGACCGGCGTCCGCTCGACGAGATCTTCGAACTCCGCTATCAGTGAACCGGATCACCGGAGGCCCGCGATGAACGCTGTCGAGCACAGGCCGTTCCGGGAACGGCTCGCCCCTTCGATCGTCCGGCTGGCCGCCGCGTGGATTCTCGCCGGCGCGGCGTTCAAGCTGATCTGGGGCAGCCCCGCCGACCTGCCCGCGATCCTGCACGACGTGCCGATGCCGCTCGGGACGTTCTACCGGCTGGCGATCGCCGTCGAGCTGACGATCGGGCTGCTCGCCCTGCTGGTCCCGGCGCTCGTCGCGCCGGCCGTCGCGGCACTGCTGGCGTTCTTCTGCGCGCTGCTGGTCGCGATGGCCTGGCGCGGCGACGCGAGCTGCGGCTGCTTCGGCACGTCGGTCACGATCCCGCCGCTGGCGATGCTGGCGATCGACGGCGCGCTGCTCGTCCTGCTGCTGGCGCTGCGGCCCTGGCGCCGCCGTACGGTGCCGCGGCGATCGTGGGTCGCTCCGCTGGCACTGGCGGTGACGGTGGCCGCCGTCGCGTCGCCGTGGCTGCTCGACCGGGAGCTGGCGGCACCGGCCGGAGAACAGGGCGACGAGGCCGGCCTGCCCGGCTACGTCGTGCTCGACGTCGAGGACTGGGTCGGCAGGCCGCTGGCCGAGACGCCGCTCGGGCGTTTTCTCGATCCCGGGGTCCTGCCGTCCGACGGGCTGCTCGTCGTCTACCGGATGACCTGCAGCCACTGCGCCGAGGATCTGTTCGAGCTGGCGGCCAGCGACGACGGGACGCGGCCGATCACGCTGGTGCGCGTGATCGACGACGGCGAGCAGGAAGCCGACCACGTCGTCGAGATCAAGCCGGAGGGGCCCCACGTGCGGGACGTCGCGCTGCCGCGCGGCGTGGACTGGGTCGTCACCACGCCGGCGGAACTCGAACTCGAGGCGGGGGTGATCGTCGCCGCCCGGGAGGGCGGGAGCCTGTAACGGACGGGCCCTTCCGGGCACAGCGGTGTCGGTGGAACGCGCCGGTTCGCCTCGACGACGACTCTGGGAGGATCGACCGATGGACAGCTACTACCGACCCGAGGACCTCGAGCGCTTCGCGGAGGTCGGCCGGACGAAGCCCGAACTCTGGGAGCGGTTCATGGCCTGGTACGAGGAGGTCTTCGCCGACGGGGCGCTCGCGGCCCGCGAAAAGGCGTTGATCGCGCTCGGCGTGGCCCATGCCCTGCAGTGTCCGTACTGCATCGATGCGTACACCCGCAAGAGCCTCGAGCACGGGGCGGATCTCGAGCAGATGACCGAGGCGATCCATGTCGCCGGCGCGATCCGGGGCGGCGCGAGTCTCTCCCACGGCGTCCAGATGCGGACGGTCGCGCAGACCCTCGGAATGGAGTGACATGCGTCCGCAGCCGGTGACGCTCAGGGGCTCCGGGAGCCCGCTGGGAAGCGCGGCATGCCAGCTCGAGGTGCTCGGGCGGACCGGCGTCGAGGCGTTCGACGACGTGCTGGCGCGCTACGGGCTGGCGCCGATCGAGGCGGCCTCGATCGAGGTGCTGCAGGTCAACGTCGGGCGGCTGTGCAACCAGACCTGCGTCCACTGCCACGTCGACGCGGGGCCGGACCGGACCGAGCAGATGACGCGCGAGACCGCCGACCGCTGCCTCGAACTGCTGGCGCGCCACCCGATCGGCACGCTGGACCTGACCGGGGGCGCGCCGGAACTCAACCCGCAGTTCCGTCGTCTCGTCGAGGGGGCGCGCCGGCTGGGCCGCCGCGTGATCGACCGCTGCAACCTGACCGTGCTGCTGCTCGCGGGCCAGGCCGATCTGGCCGACTTCCTCGCGCGGCACGAGGTCGAGGTCGTCGCCTCGCTGCCGTCGTTCCGGGCGCGCGGGACCGACGCCCAGCGCGGCGAGCGGGTGTTCGAAAAGAGCATCCGCGCGCTGCGGATGCTGTGCGAACGGGGCTACGGGCAGGGGGGGCGGCTGCGGCTGGTGCTCGTCCACAATCCGGTCGGCATGTTCCTGCCCGGCTCGCAGGCGTCGCTCGAGCGCGACTACCGGCGCGAGCTGGAGTCGCGGTACGGCATCGTGTTCGACGAGCTGTACACGATCACCAACATGCCGATCTCCCGCTTCCTCGACTTCCTCGAGCGCCGCGGCCAGACCGCGCGCTATCTCGAGCGGCTGGTCCGGGCATTCAACCCGGCGGCGGCGGCGGGCGTGATGTGCCGGACGCACCTCTCGGTCGGCTGGGACGGCCGGCTGTACGACTGCGACTTCAACCAGATGCTCGAACTGCCGCTCACGGACGGTGCTCCGGCGACGATCGAGGAGCTGCTCGCGCGGGGCGTCGCCCCGCGCCGGGTGGCGCCCGACCGCCACTGCTTCGGCTGCACCGCCGGGGCCGGATCGTCCTGCGGCGGCGCGCTCGACTGCGCTACCTGACGTCCAGCGCGCGGAGCAGGAACCGCTCCTGCCGGCGGTGGAAGTCGAGCCGTGACGACTTCGCCGAGCGGATCCCGTGGCGCGTGCGCGGGTAGACCATCAGCTCGAACGGCTTTCCGGCCGCGGTCAGAGCGTCGATCATCCGCACCGTGTTCTGGAAGTGGACGTTGTTATCCATCAGGCCGTGCATCAGCAGCAGGTCCGCCTGCAGCGCGCCGGCCCGCGGCGGCAGCGCGCTGGCGGCGTAGCCGTCCGGGTTGGCCTCCGGCGTGTCCATGTAGCGCTCGGTGTAGATCGTGTCGTAGAGCGTCCAGTCGACGACCGGCGCCCAGGCCACGCCGGCGCGGAACACTTCCGGCGCCGAGAGCAGCGCGTGGAGCGTCATGAAGCCGCCGTAGCTGCCGCCGCAGATCGCGATCCGCCGCTCGTCGACCCAGCCCTGACCGCGGAGCCAGTCGACGCCGGCGAGCTGGTCCGCGAGTTCCTGATCGCCGAGGCGCCGGAAGATCGCGCGCTCGAACGCGCGGCCGCGCCCCGCGGTCCCGCGGTTGTCGAGCCACCAGACGACGATCCCGCGCCGCGCCAGCGAGCGCAGGAACAGCCCGCGCGAGCCGGCCCAGCGGTCGACGACGAGCTGCGAGTGCGGTCCGCCGTAGACGTAGACCAGCACCGGATACCGCCGCGCCGGGGAGAATCCGGGCGGGCGGATCAGTGCCGCGTGGAGCGTCGTGCCGTCTTCGGCCGTCACGTCCCGGAACTCGATCGGCGGCAGCTCGAGCGTCTCGAGCGCCTCGATGCGGCCGTCGTCCACGGTCCGGATCCAGCGGCCCGTGGCGTCGAGCAGTTCGAGGCGCGGCGGGTCGTGGCGCGTCGAGAACGTATCGAGCAGCAGCGAGGCGTCCGGCGACGGTCGCGGCGCGTGCGTGCCGGCGCGCGGGGTCAGCTCCACGATCCCGCCGCCGACGAGCGGCACCGCCTCGATCCGCCGCTCGCGGACATCGGCGCGGTTGGACACGAACAGCACCCGGCCGCTCTCCTCGTGCACGTCGAGCAGCCGGCGCACCTCGAAGGGGCCGGACGTCAGCCGGCGCTCGAGCGTCCCGTCGAGACGATAGAGGTACAGGTGGCGGAATCCATCGCGGTCTGAGACCCACAGCAGGCGGCCGTCGTCGAGAAAGCGCGGCTCGTCGAGCAGCTCGACCCAGCGCGGGTCGAACTCCTCGATCACCGTGCGCGCCGCCCCGTGCGGGGCGTCGAGCACGCGCAGCTCGAGCCGCGTCTGGGCGCGGCCGAGCCAGACGTACCAGACCAGGCCGTCCGGCGTGAACCCGGCCCGCACCAGATAGCCGTCCTCGTCGCGCGGCGTGTCGAGCCACGCCGGGCGGCCGCCGCGGGCTGCGACGAGCCCGAGCCGGACCCGCGCGTTGGCCAGGCCGGCCTTCGGGTAGAGCTGGCGTTCGACGGCCGCGTAGCGCGGGATGTCGTCGGTGATCGTCTGGACCGGCTCGCCGCCGACGTCGTACTCGACGAACAGCAGGCGCGAGCCGTCGGGCGACCACCAGAACGAGCGTGTGACGCCGAGTTCCTCCTCGTAGACCCAGTCCGCGAGGCCGTTGCGGATCGTCGTCCGCGTCCGCCGCGTCACGCGTCGCTCCGTCCCGTCGGACAGCCGCAGGACGAACAGGTCGCCGTCGCGGACGAACGCGATTCGCATGCCGTCGGGACTGAACGTCGGAAACCACTCCGGTGCCGGCCCGCGTGTGAGGAACGCCGCGCGACCCGACTCGAGATCGAGCCGGTAGAGGTCGCCGCGGTGGATCCCGACGAGCGTCCGGCCGTCGGGAGACAGCGCCGGGGCGAGCCGTGCCGGCTTCGCCATGTCGACGTCGCCCATCGGTCCCGCGGTCTGCCCGGCGCGCTCTTCTCCCAAGGCATCGAGGATCGCGGTCAGGTCGACGAGCCGGCGGCGCTCGCCGGTGCGCGCGATCTCGGTCCAGATCTCCTCGTGGCCGTCGTCGTTCCTGCGCCAGGACAGGAACTCCTCGCTGCCGGCCCGCCAGAGCAGCCGGTGCGGGAGCGGCGAGGCGAACTCCTGCCCGCCGAAGATGCGGTCGACGGAAGGCGTGTCGTCCGGACCGGTCGGCGGCTTCAGGGCGCAGCCGGCGAGCGGCAGCGCGCACAGGATCAGGCCGGCGGCGAGTCCGCGGGCGGTCGGCACGGCGTGCGTCATCGGAGCGGTCCTTTCGTCAAGGGGAGCGACCCGCGTCCGCGCGAGGCGGGCGCCCGATTCTGCCGGGGGTCACCATGCGGGGTCCAGCGCGGCGAGATCGTCCGGAGTGTCGATGTCGCGCAGTGCCGGCAGCTCGAACCAGCACGCCCCGTGGGCACGCAGCCGGCGCCGCGTCGACGCGAGCGTCCCGGGCGTCGACCACGGGATGCGCTCGAAGATCGCCGGCAGCGGGCGGGAGAGCCCGATCAGGGTGTAGCCCCCGTCGAGCGCCGGGCCGATCACCGCGTCGTGGTGCGCGAGCTGCCGGAACGCGTCGGTGATCTCCGGGGCGCCGAGCCCCGGACAGTCGCTGCCGATCGCCACGACGTGCCGCGCGCCGTCGGCGAACGCCTCGTCGAAGGCGCGGGACAGGCGCTCGCCGAGGTCGCCGTCCGGCTGGGGTCGCCAGGTGAACGGGCCGCCGAACAGGAGGCGGGTCTCGTCGAGCCCGTCCGCCGGCGCGACGAGGGCGATCCGCTCGAGCCGCTCGATCCGGACGGCGGCGGCCGCGTCGAGCGCGCGGGCGGCGAGCCGCGCGTAGAGGCGCGCCGCCCCCGCCGCGCCGAGGGCGGGAATCAGCCGCGTCTTGACCTCGCCCGGGCGCGGGCGGCGCAGGAACACGAGCAGGCGGCGGGTCGCGCACGGACCGCCGCTCACCGGACCGCCCCGTCGCGGTGCCGGGCGAGCGCGTCCGGCGCCGCGCCGAGCCGCTCGAGCAGCGCGAGCCGCAGGTGCAGGGCGGTCAGCCGCCACGGCCCCCGGCTCTCCCAGCGGCGGGCCGAGGTCGGCAGCGGCAGCGGAATCGTCGCCAGCCGTCCGCGGCGGCGCAGGGCGCGGACGATGCGCGCGTCCTCGAACAGCGGGATCTCCTCGAAGCCGCCGACCGCCTCGAAGTCCGTCCGTCGCAGCGCCAGCCCCTGGTCGCCCCACGGCAGGCGCAGCAGCCTCGTACGCAGCGCGACGCCGCGTTCGATCAGCCGGTAGGCCGCGCGCCGGCCGTCGATGGCGAAGCGGAACGCGGCGAGAGCCGCCCGCGGGTCGGCGAGCGCCGAGCGGATCGCGTCGAGCGCGCCGGCGGGCGGCACGCAGTCGGCATGGAGAAACCACAGCAGCTCGCCGCGTGAGGCGCGGGCGCCGGCGTTCATCTGGGTGGCCCGGCCGCGCGGCGCGTCGACCAGCCGGACGGCCCCGTGCGCCGCGGCGAGGGCGCGCGTTCCGTCGCGGCTGCCGCCGTCGGCGACGATCAGCTCGCAGGGCGGCGGCTGGTCCGCCAGGGCGGCGAGACAGCGCGGCAGGCGGGACGCCTCGTCGAGCGTGGGAATGATCACCGAAACGAGCGGTCGTGGACCCAACGGGAAGCCCCTTCCGAAAACCACGGTCCGTGCCGCACGGACGTCACCCGTGCCGGCGGGCGAACCCGTCCATGAACGTCGCCAGCGCCTCGGCGCCCTCGAGCGGCATCGCGTTGTAGAGCGAGGCGCGGCAGCCGCCGGCGGTGCGATGCCCGGCGAGTCCATGCAGGCCGCACCCGGCGGCCTCGGCGAGGAATCGCTGCTCGAGCCGCGCGTCCGGAAGTCGGAACACGACGTTCA
Organism: Acidobacteriota bacterium; assembly: GCA_024276295.1. Classification (GTDB taxonomy): domain Bacteria; phylum Acidobacteriota; class Polarisedimenticolia; order J045; family J045; genus J065. The sequence continues at coordinate 3,814 of JAJRXN010000447.1, read as the reverse complement.
TCCGCGAGCGGCACGACCGGTCGACCGGGCAGCGGTAGAACGCGTCGTGGCGGTCGATCACCCCGTAGACCAGGTCCGCGCGCGCCGCCGCGCGGCGCTCCGCCTCCGCGACGCCCCCCTCGCGTTCGAGCCACTCGAGCGTCAGCTTCATCAGCCAGACCGCGAACACCGGCGGCGTGCCGTAGTGCGAGCCGTGCTCGACGTGCGTGCGGTAGCCGAGCCAGGAGGGCAGACCGCGCGCGCAGCGCTCGAGCACGTCGTCGCGGAGGATCACGACCGTCACGCCGGAGGGCCCGGCGTTCTTCTGCGCGCTGGCGAAGATCAGCCCGAACCGCTCGACCGGGATCCGGCGGCTCAGCAGGTCGGACGACATGTCGCAGACGAGCGGCACGTCGCCGGCCTCCGGCCAGACATGCCACTGCACGCCGTCGATCGTCTCGTTCGAGGTGATCTGCAGGTAGGCCGCGTCCGGAGCGACGTCGAGCCGCGCCGGATCGGGCAGGCGGCGGGCGCCGCCGTCCCGCCCGTCCCAGACGACGCGCGCGCGGCCGACCCGGGCCGCGTCGTCGCAGGCCCGGCGCGACCAGGCGCCGGTGATCGCGAAATCGCAGCGGCGGTCCGGCGCCAGCAGGTTGAGCGGAACCATCGCGAACTGGAGCGTCGCCCCGCCCGCCAGCAGCAGGACGTGATGGCGCTCGGGGACGTCGAGCAGCCGGCGGAGCAGGTCGAGCGTGGCACGATGCACCTCGCCGTACTCGGCGCTGCGATGGCTCGTCTCGATCAGCGACATCCCGGTGCCGCGGTAGTCGAGCAGCTCGCGCTGTGCCTCGCGCAGCGCGGGGAACGGGAGCATGGCGGGGCCGGCGCTGAAGTTCTAGGTCCGCTTCATCGGCGCCTCCTCCCGCGGCGCGCGGCCGGTGATCGCGCAACGGCCACCCTTTATACCGGCGCGTTCGCCGGCCGACCATCGCCGGGACTATCCTCTCCGGCCCTCGTCGGAAGTCGGTTTTCCGGTGCCGCGCCGCGGGAGGAGGCTCGAGAGTTCCTGATGCGAGTCCCGGTCTGGATCCTGGCGGCGTGCGTGCCGGTGGTCGCGACCCTCGCCGCGCGCGCGGGGGACGTGCCGCGCCGCGAGGTGCCGCGTCCCGCGGAGGCGCGCGAGATCCGCATCGACGGCCGGATGGACGAGCCGGCCTGGTCGCGCGCCGCGGTGCTCCCTCTGCCGTGGGAGACCTTTCCCGGCGAGAACCTCCCGGCCGAGGTGCAGACCGAAGTCCTGATCCTCGAGGACGGCGAGCGGCTGCTCGTCGGCTTCCGCGTCGCCGACCCGCAGCCGGAGCTGATCCGCGCGCACTACACCGACCGCGACCTGGCGTTTCGCGACGATCTGGCGGGGTTCATCCTCGACACGTTCGGCGACGGGCGGAGCGGGTTCCTGTTCGCGGTCAACCCGTTCGGTGTCCAGATGGACGCCGTCGCGGCGGGGATCGGCTCGTCCGGCGGCGGGTACCCGTCCCTTTCCGGCGCTCCGGGCGAGGACTACCAGTGGGACACGCTGTGGGACGCCGCGGGGACGATCACCGCGAGCGGTTGGGAGGTCGAGATCGCCGTGCCGTGGGAGTCGCTCCGGTTTCCGGAGACCACCGGGCCGCACGAGTTCCGCTTCGCACCGTTCCGCTCGTGGCCGCGCGTCGATCGCGTGCGGTTCAGCGCGGTGCCGCTCGATCGCGACGACACGTGCTTTCTGTGCCAGGCGCCCGTGCTGACCGGGTTCTCCGGCATCAGGCCCGGCCGGGGGCTCGAGTTCGATCCGACGCTGACCTGGAGCCGGACCGACACCGCCTCGGCAGACGGCCCGGGTCGCCTCGATCGGGGTGACGGCCGGGCCGAGGCGGGACTGACCGTGCAGTACGCGCTGACCGACGGGCTGCGGCTGAGCGCGACCTTCAATCCCGACTTCTCGCAGGTCGAGGCCGACGCGGCACAGCTCGAGATCAACCGGCGGTTCACGCTGTTCTTTCCCGAAAAGCGGCCGTTCTTTCTCGAGGGGGCGGAGGTGTTCGGCTTTCCCGCGCGGCTGGTCTACACGCGCCAGGTCGCCGATCCGCGCTGGGGGCTCAAGCTGGCCGGGCGCGAGGGAGCGCACACGGTCGGCGTGTTCCTCGCCGACGACCGGGGGGGGCGGCTGATCTTTCCGCGCAACGACTCCTCGTCGAGCGCGTCGCTGGACGTCGATTCGGTCGAGAACGTCGCCCTGCGCTGGCGCTGGGACTTCGGCCGCTCCTCGAACGTAGGCGCGATGGTGACGGACCGTTCGGCGACCGGCTACGCCAACCGCGTGCTGGGGGCCGACGGGCGGATCGCGTTCAACGACACCGACTCGCTGTCGTTTTCCGCCGCGCGGTCGATCACCCGCTATCCCGACCTGATCGCCGCCGACAATGCCCAGCCGACGGGCCGGTTCGAGGGGTCGCTGCTGAGCGTCTCGTGCCGGCGCGACAGCCGCGAGTGGGACTACGGCGCCTCGTGGGCGGCGCGCAGCCCGGCGTTCCGTGCGGATCTCGGCTTCCTGACGCGCGTCGACTTCCGCAGCACCAACGCATTCGTCGAGCGCACCTGGTGGGGCGGGGAGGACGACTGGTTCGACCGGCTGCGGCTGTCGCTGTCGGCCGGTCGCGAGGAGGACTTCGGCGGTGAGCTGACCGCACGCCGCCTGCGGGTCGGCGGGACTTGGAACGGTCCGCTGCAGTCGCTGGTCATCGTGCGCGTCGAGCGCGGCCTGCAGCGCTTCGGCGACGCGCTGTTCGACGCCGACCGGATCCGGCTGTTCACCAACGTCCGGCCGACCGGGGACTTCACGTCGTCGCTCCGGGTGAGCTGGGGTGACGCGATCGACGTGGCCGGCGCGCGCCAGGCGCGGACGTGGATCGTCTCGCCCGGGATCACCTGGAATCTCGGGCCGCATTTCTTCGTGCAGCTCGACGAGACGTGGCAGAGCCTGTCGGTCGCCGGCCGGCAGCTGTTCCGCGCCCGCGTCAGCCAGGCGCGCATCGTCCACCAGTTCAATCTGCGCCAGTTCGTGCGGGCGATCGTCCAGTTCAGCACGGTCCGCCGCGCGACGGAGCGCTACGTCGGCTGCCCGCCGGACTGCCCCGAGGCGCGGTCCAGCGACCTGTTCGTCCAGCTGCTGTATTCGTACAAGCTCAACGCGCGGACGCTGGTCTTCGCCGGCGTGACTGAGGGGCGGAGCGCGACCGAGGAGTTCGGACTCGAACCGACGTCGCGGAGCTGGTTCCTCAAGCTGGCCTACGCGTTCGTGCCGTGATCACCCGTCCGGCGTGCCGCGCGGCCCCCGTATTTGCGGGGCTTGCCCCGCCGATTCTGCCTTGTGCGCGCACACCCGCGCGCACGCGCGGTTGGTGACAGGGCGTTCCGATGCACAACGGCGCCCGTAGCGGCGGGGCTTGCCCCGCCGATTCTGCCTTGGAACCCCGTCATGCAGAATCGGCGCCCCAAGGGGCGCCGCTACGGCCCCGCCGATTCCGCCTTGCACGCGCATGCCCACGCGCACGCGCGGTTGGTGACAGGGCGTTCCGATGCACAACGGCGCCCGTAGCGGCGGGGCTTGCCCCGCCGATTCCGGATAGAGGCGTTCCAATGCTGAATCGGCGCCCCAAGGGGCGCCGCTACGGGACGATCCGTCATCGCGACCCCGCCGGTGCGCAACGATCCCCCATCCCGACGTCCCCGTAGCGGCGGGGCTTGCCCCGCCGATTCTGCCTTGTGCGCGCACACCCGCGCGCACGCGCAGCGG
>JAJRXN010000004.1 GCA_024276295.1 Acidobacteriota bacterium | reverse complement strand
TCCGAGGCGGCCGCGCTGGCGCGCGTGCTGCTGCGGGCACGCAGGCGCCGCGGGGCTCTCGACCTCGAAGCCCCGGAGCCGCGGCTCGAACTGGGCGCCGACGGGCGGGTGACGGCGATCGCCCTGTACGACCGGGGCCTCGCCGAGCGGATGATCGAGGAGTTCATGATCGCCGCCAACCGGGCGGTGGCCGAGTTCCTCGTCGACCGCAGGGCCCGGGCGCTCTACCGCGTCCACGAGGAGCCGGACCCGCGCAGGCTCGAGCGCCTGGCCGAGATCCTGGATCCGCTGGGCTACGACCTGCCGGTCTCCGCCCGCGGCGTGCGTCCGGCCGACTTCGCCCGTCTGCTCGAGCAGGCACGCGGAAGACCCGAACAGCCGTTCGTGCAGCGGCAGCTCCTGCGGAGTCTGGCGCTGGCCCGCTACGATCCGGAGTGCCTCGGCCACTTCGGGCTGGCGCTGGGGCGGTACACCCATTTCACGTCGCCGATCCGGCGCTACCCCGACCTGGTCGTTCACCGCGCGCTGCGGGCCGCACGACGGGAACGTGCACGGGCCGGCGATGCGCCCGCGCGCGACGTGATCGAACTGGCCGCGGCGGAGTCGTCGCGTCTCGAGCGGGAAGCGGAGGCGGCGGAACGCGAGGCCAGGTCGTGGTTGATCGCGCAGTTCATGGGCGAGCGGATCGGCGATCCGGCCGTCGGGACGGTGATCGACATCGGTCCGTTCGGGCTCGGTCTGGTCCTCGACGAGCCGCCCGTCGAGGCGACGCTGCCGGTCGAAAGACTCGGCCCGGGGCGCTACCGGTTCGACACGCGCCGGATGGTCCTGCGCGGAGAGCCGCGTGGCCCGCTGTTCCGGCTCGGTCAGCGGCTCGACGTGATCGTCGACCGGATCGACCCGCTCGGGCACCGCATCGAGGTCGCGCTGGCCGGCGAGCCGCTGCCCCGGGCCGGCCGCGAGGAGGGACGCCGGAGCGCGAAGCGCCGCCGGACGTCGCGGCGGCGCCGAGGACGCGGCGACGGAGGGTGGCGCGGCCGATGATCCGCGGGAAGGCGCCGTACGAGCTGATCGAGCACACGGCGGACATCGGCGTCGTCGTGCGGGCAGGGAGCCTGCCGGAGCTGTTCGAGGCCGCGGCCTCCGCGATGTTCGACCAGATGTACGACGTGGCATCGGTCCGGCCGGGCGAGCTCGAGCATCCGGTGGAACTCGCGGAGCCGGATCTGGCGGCGGCCCTCGCGGCGTGGCTCGGCGAGATGCTCTCGTGGTCGATGGCCCGTGGCGCTGCACCCGGAGCGTTCGAGGTTGCCGAGCTGCGGGCGATGCCGCGCCTCGTGGCGCTGCGGGGGCGCGTCCTGGCCGAGCCGCTCGACCCGGAACGCCACCGCTTCGAGACGGAGATCAAGGCGGTGACGTATCACGGGATCCGTGTCGACAGGCGCGGTAACCTGTGGGAAGCGGAGGTGATCTTCGACGTGTGAGGAGACCGCCCGCGGCGAGGCCGAGCGATGCGGTACGAGATCCGGAGGATCGATCCCTGGCGTTGCCTGGTCCCGCGGCAGGGGGCGATGCGCGTCGACGGGCTGATCTACGCCGACGACACCCTGCTCGCCGGGATCCTGGAAGACCGCGCGGTCGAGCAGGTCGCGAACGTCGCCATGTTGCCGGGAATCGTCGGCCGGTCGATCGCGATGCCGGACATCCACTGGGGCTACGGATTCCCGATCGGCGGGGTCGCGGCCTTCGACGTCGACGAGGGCGTCGTCTCTCCGGGCGGCGTCGGATACGACATCAACTGCGGCGTGCGCCTGCTGGCGACGTCGATCGAGCACGAGGGCATCGCCGCGGACCTGCCGCGGCTGGCGGACGTGCTGTTCCGGAACCTGCCGAGCGGCGTCGGGTCCGCGCGCAGCGACCTTCGGATCGGCGGGCGCGACCTCGACGACGTGCTGACGCGCGGGGCGCGCTGGGCCGTCGAGCGGGGATTCGGCGAGCCGGAGGATCTCGAGCGGCTCGAGGCGGGCGGGGCCCTGCCGGGAGCCGATCCGGACCAGGTCTCCGAGCGGGCCCGCCAGCGCGGGGCGCGGCAGCTCGGAACGCTCGGCTCGGGGAATCACTTCGCCGAGGTGCAGGTCGTCAGCGAGATCCACGACGAACGGGCCGCGGCACGACTGGGGCTCGCGCCGGGCCGGCTGGTGATCTCGATCCACTCCGGCTCCCGCGGGCTCGGCTACCAGGTCTGCGACGACTTTCTCAAGCGGATGCTGCGCGCGGCCGCACGCCCTGGAATCGACCTGCCCGATCGTCAGCTCTGCTGCGCGCCGATCGGCTCGGACGAGGGGCGGGCCTACCTCGGAGCGATGGCGGCCGCCGCCAACTTCGCCTTCGCCAACCGGCAGGTGATGGCGGCCTGGGTCCGCCGCAGCTTCGAGGAACTCGGTCTCGGGCCGGACGACCACCGGGTGCGGACCGTGTACGACGTCTGCCACAACATCGCGAAGTTCGAGGAGCACGAGGTGGACGGCGAGCGGCGGCGACTGCTCGTCCACCGCAAGGGAGCGACACGCGCCTTCGGACCGGGACACCCGGAGCTGCCGGACGAGTACCGCGATCTCGGCCAGCCGGTGCTGATTCCGGGCGACATGGGACGCTATTCGTTCGTCCTGCTCGGGAGCGAGGGTTCGTGCGAGGCGTTCGGCTCGGCCTGCCACGGGGCCGGACGGCGCCTTTCGCGCGCGGCGGCCAAGAAGGCGGCGCGGGGTCGGGCCGTGGTCCGCGAACTCGAGGACCGGGGGATCCTCGTCAGGGCGGCCGGGGCGCGCACGGTGCTCGAGGAGATCCCGGAGGCCTACAAGGACGTGGCGGAGGTGGTCGACGCCGTGGAGGGGGCCGGCCTGGCGCGGCCGGTGGCGCGGCTCCGGCCGCTGATCGTCGTCAAGGGGTAGCCCCGAAACGACAGCGCGCGGGCCCGGGGGCCCGCGCGGCGGCGTCTCGTCGCGACCGGCGCGCGATCGCGCCGGGCGGCCTTCAGCCGATCTGCTTGTTGAAGGCGCGCTGGAGCCGGGCCTTGTAGCGGCTGGCGGTGTTGTCGTGCAGCACGCCGGCCCGCGCCGTGCGGTCGATCAGGCCGAGCGTCGCCGGCAGCAGCGTCCGGGCCGCTTCCTCGTCCTTCTCGGCCAGGGCGGCACGCAGCTTCTTGATCTGGGTCCGCATCCGCGAACGCCAGAAGCGGTTGCGGAGCCTGCGGTTCTCGTCCTGCCGGGCCTTCTTGGCCGCCGACCTGTGGTTCGCCATGCTCGTCCTCGTCCCCACCCGCGGGGGCGCGCGAAAACCGGGCGATCCGGGACCGCCCGGCACGGAAGCGAGATTCTGTGCGGTCCGGCGCGGGTTGTCAAATCCCGCCGCCGGGGCAGCCGCCCCGCCGGTTCAGTTGGCCTCGATCCCCTTGCGGCGCAGGTATTCCTCGGCGATCCGCGCCTCGTCGGAGTCCGGCGCCTCGTTGATCAGGTCCTGGAGTGCCTGGACCGCCTCGACGGTACGGCGCGACTCGAACAGGGCGATGCCCCGCTTGAGCCGCGCGATGATGACCCGCTGGCTGTCCGGATAGGCCGAGATGAGCTGGTCGAAGGCGGCGACCGCGTCGGCGTAGCGGCTCATCGCCATCAGCGTCTCGCCGATGAAGTACTGGCAGGTCGCCGCGAGGGGGCCGTTGGGGTCGGCCCGCAGCGCCTGCTCGAACTCGGTCAGCGCGAGGTCGTAGTTCCCGCGCGAGAAGTCGGCGTAGGCCGCATTGAAGCGGTCTTCCGGCGAGGCCAGCGCCGGGGGCGCGGCTTCTCCGGCCCCGGTCTCGGGGGCTGCGCCCTCGGCGGGAGCCCCCGTGGCAGGTTGTCCGGTTTCCGCCGGCGCCGGGCTGCCGGCCGGCACCGGGGGACGCCCGGGGCCGGTCGCCTGTTCGGCGCGGCCGAACGTGTAGGGCAGCGTGCGGCGCAGCGTTCGCACCTCGGTCACCGCGTCGTCGATCCGGGACTGCGTCGCGAGGAGCTGTTCTTCTATCGCTCCCATCCGTCGCTCGATCTCGACCAGCCGCGCCGCCACCTCGGCGCAGGCCGCCTGGGCGTCGACCGACGACCGGTCGTCGTCCTGCTCGAGCAGCGCGAGGATCCGCGCGGTGTCCTTCTGGAGCTTGAACACCTGCGCCTGCAGGTCTGCGCTGCTGCGCGGGCGCGTGGAGGCCTCGAGCGTCGTCGCACAGCCGGAGACCGAAACCAGCGCCGCGAGCAGCAGGCCGCAGAGCAGGACGCGCGCCGCGGTCCGCATCACGGGTTCACCAGGCGGAACTCGCCGCGCCGGTTCTTCGCCCAGGCGGCCTCGCCGTGGCCCGGGTCGACCGGGCGCTCCTCGCCGTAGGAGATCGTCTCGATCCGTTCGGCGTCGATCCCCAGCCGGACCAGGTGGTCGCGGATCGCCCGCGCGCGCCGGGCGCCGAGGTTGAGGTTGTACTCGGTCGTGCCGCGCTCGTCGCAGTGCCCCTCGACGATCACGCGGAACCGGGGATGCTCGCGCAGCCAGCGGGCATTGGCCTCGAGCGTCGCCAGCGCCGCGTCGGTGAGTCGCGCGCTGTCGAAACCGAAGTGCACCGTGGCCAGCACGCCGCGCTCGTTCCAGGCGGCGGCATCGAGTCCCGCCTCGAGCGCTTCGTCCGTTCCCTGGACCTCGAGGACGTCCTCGCGGAACGGCTCGGCATCGAGGTTCTCGACCGCTTCCGCGGCACCGGCGCTGTCCGCTGCCGCCGGTTCGACGACAGGCGGCGCGGGCGGTGCGCTCGTCTCGAGCCGGGTGCCCCGCGTGGCGCACCCGGTCGTGAGGAACGACAGCAACAGCCCCGACAGGGCGATGGCAGGCAGAATCCGACGGATCATCGCAGGTCCTCGTTCGTTCGTGGCCGGCGGGTCGCGTGCCACGGTCACCGTGGCGCGAGTATAGCGTCCCGGCGGCAGGGCTACCGCGCCCGGATCGGGCTCCAGTCGGGCGTGAAGGCCTCCTCGCCGCGGGTCAGCCGGCGCAGTCCGCGGCCGTCGTCGCCGATGACGTAGATCGCGTAGCGACCGTCGGGGTTGGCGCTGAAGACGAGGTGCCGGCCGTCGGGAGCCCAGCGCGGGTTCTCCTTGTTGCCCGGCCCCTTCGTGATGATCGACTCGCGACCGGAGGCGAGGTCCTTGATCACGATCTCGAACCGGCCGCGGATGCGGCTGACGAACGCGATCCGGCCTCCCTCGGGCGACCAGGCGGCGGACTCGTTGTAGCGCCCCTCGTACGTCAGGCGGCGCGGATTGGTCCCGTCGGCGCTCATGATCCAGATCTGCGGCGAGCCGGTCCGGTCGGAGGTGAACGCGATCTCCCTTCCGGTCGGGGACCAGCAGGGTGCGGTGTCGATCGCCGGATGCCGCGTCAGCCGCCGCTCGCGTCCCGTCCGCAGGTCGTAGAGGTAGATCTCCGAGTTGCCGTCACGATCGGACGAGAACGCCAGCGACTCGCCGTCCGGCGAGAAGTCCGGCGCCGCGTTGAGTTCGCCGCCCGCGGGATGCAGCGTGGTCACCGCGCCGTTCTCGTCGAGCAGGTAGATCGACGGCTTGTCGCCGAGGAACGAGAGAAACGTCAGCCGGCGCGCGTCGGGCGACCAGGTCGGCGAGAGGTTGATCGTGCCGGTGGTCGTCAGCCGGAAGACCCGCGCGCCGTCGTAGTCCATCAGGTAGACCTCCTTGGCCTTCCGGCCGCGGCGGGAGACGAACGCGATGCGGGTCGTGGCGATTCCGGGCCGACCCGTCAGCGCCTCGACCACCGCGTCCGAGGCGACATGGGCCATGCGGCGCAGGTCGTTCGGGGGACGGCCACCCCAGGTCCGGTCCATCAGGACCGAACCGCCGCCGGTCTCGAACAGCCGGACACGCAGCAGGACGCGCTCGCCGGATCGATCGACCCGCATCGTCGCGAGGTAGCTCGCACCGACGGCGCGGTAGGCTTCCGGCCGGTCGGCATCCTCGCGGGCGATCCGGCCTTCACCGAGGGGGTCGAGCAGGCCGAACCAGCCGGAGAACTCGAGGTCCGCGCGGAACACGTCGCCGAGTTCGGCGGCCCACGGTCCGGGGACTCCGGGACCCGCGACCGGCGGCGGCACGGCGAGAGCCACGCGGGCGGGGGCCGCGCCCGAGATCACGCCTTCGATCGCCGGCTCGTCTTCCTGCGCCGTGGCGGGCAGCGGCGCGAGACCGGCCGTCAGCAGCGCGAGGACGGACAGAGACAGCAGGGGCAGGCACGGGGCCGCGAGGCGACGGCGGGACGGCGGACCGGCGACGGCAGGGCTCTGGGGTGTCACGCGGGGCTCCTCCGGGAGGCTGTCAGCGGGCGGCGGGCGGCCTGAGTTCGAAGACGAACCGCGCGCCGAGTTGATCGCGGTCGTAGCCGCGGGGCAGGGGGGGCAGGCGGCCGAGCGACCTGACCGCCCGCAGCGCCGAGTGATCCAGCGGCGAGTAGCGGCTGGGCCGGACCACGCGCACCTCGGTAACGCGTCCGTCGCGCAGGATCGTGAACCCGACCAGCACGCGCTGGGGAGCGGCGCCCCACGGCAGGAGCGGCCGGTCGCGCCACGCGTCCTGGAGCCGGGCGACCACGAGCTGGAGATACCAGTCCGCGGTGAAGGGCTGGTCGGTCGCCACGCCGGCGACGCCGCCGGCGATCGGTCCCTCGGCGACCTCCGCGCCGCTTCCGGCGGAAGGAGACGCCGCCGAGGGATCGGGGGCCGGCGGCGGTGGCTCGGCGGCCGACTCGCTTTCCCTCGCCGGCAGGTTCTCGGGGCGTGCGGTGGCGCTCTCCTTCGGCGGAGGCTCCGTGACGCGCGGTTCGTCGACCCGGGTCCGCACCTTCGGTTTCGGCCTCGGCTCCGGCTTCGGCGGGGCCGGGGCGGGTGGACGCTGCGCGACCTTCGTCTCCGGCCGCCGCCGCGGTGCCGAGACGGCCGGCTCCGGTGCGCCGGCGACGAGGCGAACGGTCATCAGCGGCTGGGCCGGGCGCGGAAGCCCGAGCCGGGTGCCCGCGACCAGCACCGCGGCGACGATCGCGGCGTGCGCGGCTCCGGAGAGGGCCAGGCCGGCCAGCAGCTCGGTGGGCGGCAGATGGATCCGGACACGGACGCGGATCGCCACGGCACGCCTCAACGCGGGTTCGGGGTCGGTGCCGGACGGGTGACCAGCGCGACGCGCGAGATGCCGGCCGAGCGCAGCCGGTCCATCGCCTCGAGCACGCGTCCGTACGGAACGTCCCGGTCTCCGCGCAGGAACACGGGGCGGCCTTCGCCCGCACTGCGCACGGCGTCCACCAGCAGATCGTCGACGACCGGGCGCTCGCCGACGTAGAACTGCCCGCCTCGATCGACCGTGACCGTGATGCGCTGCTCCTCGATCGTCTCGGCCGACGCGGCCTGCGGCAGGCCGATCTCGATCCCGCGCGTCATCAGCGGCGCGCTGACCATGAAGATGATCAGCAGCACGAGCATCACGTCGACAAACGGCGTGACGTTGATCTCCGCCAGTGCGCTCTGCTGCCCGCTGCGGCGCATCGCGCCGGCCATCAGTCGGTCCTCCGCCGGCGCTTGTGCAGCAGGTGGACGAAGTCGTACTGGAACTCCTCCATCTCGATGCTCAGGATCCGCACCTGCCGGAGGAACGAGTTGAAGGCCACCGCCGCGGGGATCGCCGCGGCGAGTCCGGCGGCGGTGGCGATCAGCGCCTCGGCGATGCCGGGCGCGTACGCCTCGAGACTCGCCGAGCCGCTGGCGCCGATCCGCTGGAAAGCGGTCATGATGCCCCACACGGTACCGAACAGTCCGACGAACGGCGCGGTGCTCGCCGTCGTGGCGAGAAACGTCAGCGAACGTTCCATGCTGCGCGTGCTCGCCGCCGCGGTGCGCTCCATCATCCGCTGCACGTCGGCGATCGCGTCCTCGTCGAGCGTCCGGCCGACGCTTCCGCCGGACTCGAGCGAGAGCTGGCTGACCTCGTGGAACGCCGCCTTGAACAACGCGGCCACCGGCGAGTCGTTCCAGCGTTCGCTCAGATCGCGCAGTTCCGCCAGGCGGGCCCCGCCGTGGAACCGGTGCAGGAACTGGCGCGTCTCGGCGCGGGCGCGGCGGAACATCCGGTAGCGCTCGACGATCAGGCCCCAGCTCACGAGGGACGCGGCACCGAGCAGCAGCAGGACGAACTTGGCGACCGGTCCGGCCTGGAGCACCAGGTCGAGAACCGAATGACCGGCTGTCGAGACTGCGGAAGGCTCCACGACGCGTGCCTCCAGGGCGCCGGATCGTCCGTAGTGGGCGCGGCGATCGAAGCTAGCACGCACCGGAAACGGGCGGCAACAGACGTGCGCCGGTCAGGCGTCGGCGAGCCGGAGGACAAGCCGCCACTCGCGTGCGCGGACCGGAGTGATCGACAGCCGGTTGCCCCGGCGCAGCACCGCGAGATCCTCGAGCCCCGGCACGCCACGCATCTGCTCGAGGGTCACCGGGCGGGCCAGCCGATGCTCGAAGGCGATGTCCACCGCGAGCCAGCGCGGCGCTTCCCGGGATGAACGCGGATCGAACCCGGGATGCCGCGGATCGAACTGCGTCGGGTCGGGATACGCCTCGCGGACCACGCGGGCCACGCCGACGGCCGCGGGCTGGCGGATCCCGGAGTGGTAGAACAGCACGCCGTCGCCGACGCGGATCTCGTCGCGGATCATGTTGCGGACCTGCCAGTTCCGGATGCCGTCCCACATCGCGACGCCGCCGGGCTCGGCGGCGAGATCGTCGATCGACCAGGTCGACGGCTCGGACTTGAACAACCAGTATCGTCGGCGCGGCATCGGCTGTCTCCGTCGGGTCGGTCCAGCGTAGGCCGACCGGCCCGGCGCGGCCAGAACCGGTCGCCGCGGCCGGAGGTTCCACGTGACGGCGGGACTCTCGCGCGTGCTGGTCGGGGTGCTCGTCGTCGTCTGGGGGACGACCTGGGCGGCGATCCGCCTCGGTCTGGCAGGCATTCCGCCGCTGACCGGCGTGGCGCTGCGCTTCGCGATCGCGGGACTCGTGCTCCTGCTCGTCGGCCGGCTGCTCGGCGTCCGCCTCGGACGGGAGCGGCGCGAGTGGTGGCTCTGGCCGATGAACGCGCTGCTGTCGTTCATCGTCACGTACGGCGTGATCTACTGGGGCGAGCAGTGGGTGCCTTCGGGGCTGGCCTCGGTGCTGTTCGCCACGTATCCGCTCTGGGTCGCGGTGCTGGCCGCATGGCTGGTTCCCGGCGAGAGGCTCGGCGTCCTCGGCTGGCTCGGCGCCGTGGTCGGCTTCGCCGGCGTCGCGGTGATCTTCTCGGAAGACCTCGCGCTGCTCGGCGGGGAGCGGGTCGCGCAGGCGGC
>JAJRXN010000446.1 GCA_024276295.1 Acidobacteriota bacterium | reverse complement strand
TCGCCGCGCAGCACGTCGTAGCGGTCGGCGAACGCCGCGGCCTGCCAGGTCATCTCGCTGGTCGAGCCGGGGGAGAACGCAAGCCCGGTCACCGGTGCAGGGGCTCCGCCGGAGGGGTCGGCGATCGCGCAGTCGTCGGCGTCGCCCCGCCCGTCACCGTCGGTGTCGGCCTGGTCCGGGTTGGCGACGAGCGGGCAGTTGTCGGGAAGCTGCGTGATCCCGTCTCCGTCGACGTCGAACGGGCCGACGAGCCAGAACTTGCCCTGGCCGAAACCCGGGTCGTTCGGGATGCCGATCTCCGACAGGCCGTCGTTGTTGATGTCGGCGATGCCCGTCGCGAAGGTAAAGTCGCCTTCCCGTTCGCCGTAGATCACGGTCGGTTGTTCGACCGCGAGGTCATACACCGCCGGCCAGGCCGTGCGGCCGCGGATGAGATACGCCTCGCCTGCGCCGCTGCGGTCGTTGGTCGGCCCATCGGCATTCGTCTCGCAGATCGCGAGGTCCATGATCCCGTCGGCGTCGAGATCGCCACAGGCCAGGCCGCGTCCCAAGGTATCGTACGGATCCCGCCCCTGGATCAGGACGTCCGCGACCGCGGGAAACCTGAGGGGACCCGTCCAGCGGCCGCGCCGGCCGAAGACCACGTAGACCTCGCCGATCGCGGGACGATCGCCCCCGGATCGGCCTGGCTGTCACCGACGATGAAATCTCGGAGCCCGTCGCCGTCGAGGTCGCACGACGTCATCGCCTCGAGCGAAGGAGCGAGGTCCCGCGAGAGGAACAGCAGCGCGTCGGTGTCCGTCGCCAGGTCGACGCTCGGCTCCTGCGCCAGGACCGGCATCCCCGGCCCGGAGAGCGCCGGGCCGAGGATGCCGCAGAGGGCCGCGAGACGACCGAGAGCCCGCAGAGTCACGGGTTCGGCGGGCCGTTGTCGCCGGCACGGAAGATGTCGACGTAGTCGTCCCGCTCGTGGCCACCGAATCCCCAGCGACCGGCGACTCCCGTGATCGGCTGGCAGTTGCCCTGGGCGGGATCGTAGCTGTCGGTCCACTCGAGCTTGCAGTTCGTGCACTCGCTGTCGATGTCGACCGTGCCGTCACCCGTGGTGTCGGTGCAGGTGGCGATCCCGTACTGCTCGGGAGCGCGCAGCAGGAACAGCGTCGGCTCGTCGCACAGCCGGGGGCCGAAGACCAGCTTCGCCCAGTAGCCGCGCACGACGGTCGCGTTGACGCTCTCGCAGGCGTAGAACACCGGATCGGTGACCTTGGTCTGGACCTGGAAGTCGTACTTGGAACTCGGGTCGCCAGTGGTCATGTCAACACTGACCAGCGCCTCGGCATAGCTGACATCGATCGACCGTGCTGTCGCCCCGGCGTATCGCCCACCAGTTGCCTGTCCGAAGTAGCCGGCTCCGTCCTTGACCTGAGGGCACAGATCGTCATCGTTGAAAGAGTGCCCCGTCCAGACCGCGTCCGCTCCCAGTCCGTCCCCGAGATGGGGGCCCTGCCTGCTCTCGTACCAGCAGCGCGGCGAAATGTCGGGCCGGTCGAAGTGGTCCTCGACACGCAGCGTCGTCCCGCCGGGTGGATCGGGTCGAATCACGGCGAAAGAAGGCGTGCAGATCGTCTTCCATGCGGACCAGCAGATCGGCTGGCCCTGGGAGTCCTCGAACGTCACCCGCACGTAGTTGTCCTTGTCCGGCGCGAGGCCGGGGGCACCGAAGGTGACGCTCGAGCCGGGCGGCAGCCCCTCGGGTGGGATGCCCTCGGTGGATCGATGGGAGTACAGCGTCGTGAACTCCTGCCCGGCCGCGACCTCCCAGCGGACCGCCGTGGCGGCATCGATGCCCTGTGGGACGATCGCGGTGACCACGGTTCCCTGCGCGTGAGTCCGACTCGCATCCCAGGTCGGGAGGAGCGGCCCGGGACACGGCTCGATCGAATGCCCGCCGTCCCAGCCGAGACCGCAGAGGATCGCCTACTGCTCGTTGTTCTCCGCCAGCTCGGGCGTGATCAGGTCATTCAGGGCGCAGCCGCCGCGCGCAGGCGCGATCATCGTCGATGCCGTCGGCCCCGCGATCAGCAAACCGCAGAGAGAGAGAGTTGGCCGTGCAATAGTTCATGAACCAGAGCTTCATGGCGGACCTCCCCCGGTCCCGAAAGGACCGCGGCATCGGGTTCTCTCCTGCTGGCGATGCCGGGCGCGCGGGAACCGGAACGACGAGGATGCGGCAGGACGGAGGCCATGCGCACGTCGGCTGTGACGGCGCCAGCTCTGACGGCGCCACCCGAACCACGGTCGCACGGCGAGAGGCGTGGCTGTCATGCTGTGTCCCCCTGGATGCGGTAGGCATGCGCTGACGATGTCGGAATGTCAACGGGGGAAAGCCGTCAGGTGCTTTCGGTCGGGTCGCAGCTCGCTGTAGAAGGGCTGCGGTTGAAGGCCGGGTGCAGCTCGCAGCTACGCTGCTCGCGGCGCCCGTACGGGCAGGTGAAGGATTGGCGCCACTACATGTAGTTGCCGGTGGCGACGATGTAGATCAGCACGCCGGCGATGGCGACGGGCGCGATCCAGC
Organism: Acidobacteriota bacterium; assembly: GCA_024276295.1. Lineage (GTDB taxonomy): Bacteria > Acidobacteriota > Polarisedimenticolia > J045 > J045 > J065. The sequence goes on along the minus strand of JAJRXN010000446.1, from coordinate 10 downwards.
GGATGATCAG
>JAJRXN010000445.1 GCA_024276295.1 Acidobacteriota bacterium | reverse complement strand
CCGAGTAGAGCAGCGCGCCTCCGGGAGCCAGCAGGCCGTGCAGCCGGACCAGCGTCTCGTCCGGTCGCGGCAGGTGCTCGAGGACGTACTTGGCGAGGATCACGTCGAACCCGCCCGCCTCGATCTCCGGCGGAAGGTCCGTGGTGACGTCGCCGGTGAACACCCGCGCGCGTGGGGCGTTCTCCCGCGCCCGCGCAACCGCGTACTCCGACAGGTCGATCCCCCAGCAGTCGAACTCCTGCTCGAGCCGCGCCAGCGTGTAGCCGTGTGCGCAGCCGACGTCGAGGAACCGCCGCCCGCCGCCGCGGCGCAGCAGGCGCCGCGCCAGGCGCGCGTAGAACAGCACCGACCACCAGTGGATCGACAGCGGCCGCAGGTCGTCGAGTCCGAACGTGCGCTGGTAGTAGTCCCGGCCGAACCGCGCCTCCTCGCGCCCCCCCCGCCGCGCTCTCCCATCAGCGGACCTCTGCACCGGATGCGCCGGCACGCTCGGCGAGACTCCGCCCGGCCTCGGCGATCACCTGCTCCGGCTGGATGCCGAGCATGCAGACCAGCCCCTGGGCACACGGTGGCGTGTAGCCGTAGGTGGTGCACGGCGAGCAGGGAACGTCCCAGCGCACCGAGCGGTAGCGCGAGCCGGGAGGCCCCCACTTGGCGAGCACGCCGGGGCCGAACAGGTGGACCGTCGGCGTCCCGACGGCGTACGCCAGGTGGAGCAGTCCGGTGTCGGCACTGATGTAGACCGCCACCTCGGCCACGACGGCGGCAGCCTCGGCGAGGCTGGTCTTCCCCGCGAGCACGACGTGCGGCCGGCCCTCGAGCGCCGCCGCGACGACCGCCGCCGCGCGGACGTCCTGCGGACCGCCGAGCACGACGATCGCTGCGCCGCGATCGGCCAGCCCGCGGGCCACCGCGGCGTAGCGCTCGGGAGGCCAGCGCCTGACGGGAATCGACGCCCCGGGGTGGATCGCCACCAGTGGACGGCCGGCGCGCCGAACCTCCCCGAGCGCCTGCCCGGCGACCCGCCGGGCGGCCGCGGGAACGGGATAGAACGGCTCGTCCGGGTCCCAGCGCGGCGCACGACCGGTCGCCTTCTCGGCGAGGTCGAGGAACGACAGCACCTCGTAGCGCTGGCGGTCGTAGGGAACGGTCTCGGTGTAGAGCCGCCGGCGGGATCCGGTCGCAAAGCCGATCCGGCGCGGCGCGCGGGTCATCATCGCGACGATCGACGAAAGGCAATGGTACTGCTCGGTGTCGATCACCAGGTCGTACCGCCCGCGGAGCACCGCCAGCAGCGCACCCGGTCCGGCATCGTAGCGCAGGATCCGGTCGGACAGGCCGGTGCCGGCCAGGACGCCCGCGTTGCGCCGTTCGAGCAGCAGGTCGATCCGGCAGCCGGGCCACGCGCGGCGCAGCTCGCGCAGCATCGGGATGAACAGCACCGCATCACCGATGCCTCCCGGCCTGATCACCAGGATCCGCCGCGGAGGCCCACCTGCCGGGAGCCGGCCGATCCGCCGGGCGACCGGCCCGAGCAGGCGCACGGCCGGCTTGCCGACGAGGAAGTCGGCCACCTGGAGCAGATCGGCGGCAAGGCTCATCGGCGCGGAGTGTAGCGCGGGGGGGTCGGCAGTGCTCCGGGGCTCGTCGCCGGACCACCCACGCTATCCTCGGCGACCGAGGAGCCCGGCTCGCGATGACGACGCTCGAACACAGGCTCTGGGAACGCACGTTCTACCGCGAACGGACGCCGGCTGGAACCGCGCGCGGGACGCTGCTGCACGTCCACGGCCTCGGTGAGTCGGGGCTGTCGCTCGAGGGGATCGCAGGCGATGCGCGGCTCGCCGCCTGGCGCCATCTCGTGCCGGACCTGCCGGGCTACGGGCGCTCCCCGTGGCCCGGGTCGCCGGGCGGACTCGCCGCGCTGGCCGATCATCTGGCGCGGTTCGTCGAGGTGCTCGGCGCCGGACCGGTGGTGGTGCTCGGTCATTCGATGGGCGGCGTCGTCGCGCTGCTGCTCGCCGAGCGGTACCCCGCCCTCGTGCGGGCGATCGTCGACGTCGAGGGAAACAAGGCGCCGGCGGACTGCCAGTTCAGCGGACAGGCGGTCGAACATCCGGAGACCGATTTCGCCGCGCGGGAGTTCGCGCGCCTCGCCGACCGGGTCTACGAGGCCGGCCTCGAGCACCGCGCGCTGCGGGGCTACTACGCCAGCCTGCGGCTGGCGGACCCGCGCTCGTTCTGGCGTCATGCGCGGGACCTCGTCGAACTCTCGGCGACGCGCGCGCTGGCGCGACGGCTGGCGGCGACCGGCGTGCCGGCGTTCTACGTGGCCGGAACGCCGGACGGAGCCTCCGCCGAGTCGCTGGCGCTCGTCGCCGCCGCCGGCGTGGAGGGGACGGTGATCGAACCGGCCGGACACTGGCCGTTCCATGACCAGCCGGAGGCGTTCCTCGACGCGCTCGAGGGGTTCCTCGAGCGTCTCTGAACCAGAAATCGACTTTTCGCTAAAAACAGTCAAACGGATGACCGTTCCGTGTGGAAGGCCGTGCCTGTGAATGCATCCCTCTGGTCGCGCGCCTTTCCTGAAGATCATTCGCCATGATGGAGTCCATGCCGAAGTTTCTTCTGATGCCGCACTGCGGGAAAGGTCTTGCCGCACCTTGTCATTTCCGGGCCCGGTCCGTATAACTGTCCTCGCGCCCCGTGCGCGAAGCAGGTTGCCCACCATGGATTCGTCACTTCCCGGGCCCGTGACCCCCTCCGCCGGAGCCGAAGACCGGCTGCCGGCGGACGAGATCGCGGAGCGGAGCCTCGAGTGATCGCCCGCCCCGTGGCACGCAGGCCGGCGCGCCCGGCGGCGATCGCTCCACGGGCAGCCGGCTCTTCCTCCGGTCACCGGACTGAACCGGGTCAGAACCGGGCCATCGCGCCCGCGTCCTGCGGTCGCGGGAACTCCCTGCCCCGCCCTTCGAGCGAGGACCGCCGATGAGCGAACGACTCGTGATCGTCGACGGCGTCCGGACGCCGTTCTGCCGGATGGACACCGATCTCGCCCGCCTCGGGGCCGCCGACCTGGCGCGGATCGCCATCGCCGACCTGCTGACGCGCACCGGGTTCGATCCCGAGGCGATCGACGAGGTGATCCTCGGCTGCGTCGGCCAGCCGGTCGACGCGATGAACGTCGCGCGCATCGCCGCCCTCCGCGCGGGAATCCCGGAGCGGATCCCCGCCGTGACGGTTCACCGCAACTGCGCTTCCGGAATGGAGTCGATCACCCAGGCCCACGAGAAGGCCTGCGCCGGCCGCGGCGAGGTGTTCGTCGTCGGCGGCACCGAGAGCATGTCGAACTACCCGCTGCTCTACCGCGAGTCCGCAAGGGGCAAGTTCATGCGCCTCGCCCGGGCGAAGACGCTCGGACAGCGGCTCGGCATCCTGCTCTCGTTCCGGCCGGCCGACTTCAGTCCGGTAATCGGGCTCAAGGAGGGCCTCAAGGACTCCGCCTGCGGGCTGAACATGGGTCAGACCGCCGAGCTGGTCGGCCGCGAGGCCGGCGTCGGTCGCGAGGAGATGGACGCCTTCGCGCTCCGCTCGCACCAGCGCGCGATCGCGGCCCGCGAGCGCCTGGCCGAGGAGATCTGCCGCGTGTTCGCGCCGCCGAAGCTCGACCGCGTGATCGACCGCGACAACGGCCCGCGGGAGAACCAGTCGCTCGAGGCCCTGGCACGACTCCGGCCGGTCTTCGAGCGTGGCACCGGAACCGTCACCGCCGGCAACGCCTCGCAGATCACCGACGGTGCGGTCGCGCTGCTCGTGATGACGGAAAGCCGCGCTGCACGCGAGGGCCTCTCGCCCCTCGGCATCCTGACGCACTACGCCTGTGCCGGGCTCGATCCGAAGCGGATGGGTCTCGGGCCAGTCTACGCCATCGACCGGGCCGAGCGGCTCGGCGCCCCGCCGCTGGCCGAGGCCGACGTCGTGGAACTCAACGAGGCGTTCGCGGCCCAGGTGCTCGCCTGTCAGCGTGCGCTGGACTCGGCCGATTTCTGCCGGCGGGAACTGGGACGCGACGCGCCGATCGGCGCGATCCCCGACGAGAAGCTCAACGTCAACGGCGGCGCCATCGCGCTCGGCCATCCGGTCGGCGCCAGCGGCGCCCGGCTGGTGCTCACCGCCCTCCGCGAGCTGCGCCGTCGCGGCGGCCGGCGCGCGCTGGCCACGCTCTGTGTCGGAGGCGGTCAGGGCGCCGCCCTGTGGCTGGAGGCTGCGTGATGAACGACCTGCGCAACATCAGGGTCGAGCGGCGCGACGACGGCATCGCGGTCGTCGTGTTCGACAAGCCTGGCTCGTCGGCCAACACGTTCGACCGCCGCACGCTCGAGGAACTCGACGCGGTGCTGGCCACGCTCGAGTCCGACGCCTCCTGCCGGGGCGTCGTGTTCACCAGCGCCAAGGACGCGATCTTCATCGCCGGCGCCGACCTGATGGAACTCTCCGGACTCGACGCGGAGGGCATCCGGGACATCGGCCGGTTCGGCCAGCAGGTCTTCGGGCGCGTGGCGCGCCTGTCCGTCCCGACCGCCGCCGCGATCCACGGCGCGTGCCTCGGCGGCGGCTTCGAGCTTTCGCTGGCGTGCGACTGGCGCGTGGCGTCGGACGACAAGGCGACGCGCATCGGTCTGCCGGAGTGCCAGCTCGGGATCATCCCCGCCTGGGGCGGGTCGACGCGACTGCCGCGGCTGGTCGGCCTGCCGAAGGCCCTCGACGCGATTCTCGGCGCGAAGATCATGCCGGCGAAGAAGGCCCGGCGGATCGGTGCCGTCGACGCCGTGGTCCCCCGCGAGTACGTCGTGCGCGAAGCGACCCGCCGGCTCGGCTCGGGTCGCCCGCAGCGCAAGGCTCACCGGCTGGTCAACAACCGGCTCGCCGCCGCCGTGATCCGCCGCAGCGCCGCCAGGACCCTGCGGCGCAAGACGGGCGGGCACTACCCGGCGTTCTTCCGCGCCCTCGACGTGGTGACGAAGAGCGTGTCGAGTTCGCTCGATCGCTCTCTCGAACGAGAACTCGAGGCGCTGTGCGAGCTGACCGCGACCGACGTCTGCCGCAACCTGGTTCGGATCTTCTTCCTCCAGGAGCGCGCCAAGCGCTACCAGGTGCCCGGCACGCCGGAACTGCCGGAAGGCCACGCCGAACGGCGCGTGGCGGTGGTCGGGGCCGGCGTGATGGGAGCAGGCATCGCCCAGTGGTGCGCAGCGCGCGGGCTCGACGTGATCCTCAAGGACATCGGACCGGAACCGCTGGCGCGCGGAATGAAGACCATCGCCGAACTGGTCCGCGTCCTCGAGAAGCGCCGCAAGGTGTCGCAGGTCGAGGCGCGGCAGATCCTCGACCGGATCCGGCCGACCGACCGCGACGTGCCCCTGCGCTACGTCGACGTCGTCGTCGAGGCGGCGATCGAGCGGATGGACATCAAGCAGGCGATCTTCCGCGACCTCGCGGCGCGAAGCGGAGAGCGGACAGTTCTCGCCACGAACACGTCGGCACTGTCGATCAGCGAGATCGCCCGCGCCACCGACCGGCCGCAGGCGGTGGTCGGGATCCACTTCTTCAACCCCGTGGCGAAGATGCAGCTCGTCGAGGTCGTCCGCGCCGAGGACACCGGTCCCGAGACGCTGGCGCGGGCGGTCCGTTTCGTGCAGCAGATCGGCAAGCTGCCGGTCGTGGTCAGGGACAGTCCCGGCTTCGTCGTCAACCGCGTCCTCGCGCCCTACCTGGTCGAGGCGGGACGGCTGTTCGCGGAAGGCGTCGAGGTCGAGGCGATCGACCGCGCAATGAAGGCGTTCGGCATGCCGATGGGACCGCTGCGGCTGATCGACGAAGTCGGCGGTGACGTCGCCGGGCATGTGGCCCGCTACCAGGCGCAGCACTTCCCCGAGCGGATCGAGATCCCTCCGGTGCTCGAGAAGCTGGTCGAGCAGGGACTGCTCGGCCGCAAGACCGGTGCCGGGTTCTACGTCTATCCGGCCAAGGGCCGTCCGACGCCGAACCCGAAGGCGCGCGAGCTGGCCGGAGCATCCCGCGGGCCGGCGCTCCCGCGTGAGACGCTCCAGCGCAGGATGGCGCTGGCGATGGTCAACGAGGCCGCGCGCTGCCTCGAGGAGCGGCTGGTCGAGGCCCCCGAGGACATCGACTTCGCGATGATCATGGGAACCGGCTTTGCGCCGTTCCGCGGCGGACCGCTGCGCTACGCCGATTCCCTCGGCGCGCGCGAGGTGGTGCGCCGGCTCGAGGAACTGGCCGCGGCGCACGGGGCACGATTCGCGCCGTCGGAGCTGCTGGCCGAGATGGCCCGCGATAACCGAACTTTCTACGAGGACGAACGGCCGGGCACGGCCTCGGACGCGGCCTGAGCGGGGCGGGCCGCGACGCGCGTCCCGCACGAAAGGAGTTCACGATGTCGGTCAAGGATCCGGATCCCCAGGTTCACGACGAACAGGAACTGCAGATCGACACGCGCGGGATGTCGGAGGGCAAGCGTGCGGCGCTGGAGGTCACCGAAGACGCCCGGGAGAAGGAATGGCAGTTCCCGTCGTTCGCGGGCGACATCTTCCTCGGCCGGGTGCGTTTCTCGCTGGTCCATCCGTTTCCGGCCGGCGAGCGCAGCGCCCGCGGCGAGCAGTTCCTCGCCGACCTGACGAGCTTTCTCGAGCAGAACGTCGACCCGCAGCAGATCGACGAGACCGGCGAGATCCCCCCGGAGGTGATCGAGGGCCTGGCGCGCCTCGGCGCGATGGGCATCAAGATCCCCGAGAAGTACGGCGGTCTCGGGCTGTCGCAGTCGTACTACTCCAAGGCCGCCGAGCGGGTCGGAAGCTGGTGCGGGAACATCTCGGCGCTGCTGTCGGCGCACCAGTCGATCGGCGTTCCGGTGCCACTGCTGATGTTCGGCACCGAGGAGCAGCGCAGGAAGTACCTGCCGCGGATCGCCAAGGGGGCGATCACCGCGTTCGCGCTGACCGAACTCGGCGTCGGATCCGATCCCGCACGGATGAAGACCCGCGCGGAGCCGACCCCGGACGGAAAGTACTACATCCTCAACGGCAACAAGCTGTGGTGCACCAACGGCACCTGCGCCGACCTGCTGGTCGTGATGGCCAAGACCCCGGTCAAGGGACGCGACGGCAAGGTGCGCGACAGGATCTCGGCCTTCGTCGTCGACGGCAAAGCGCCGGGAGTCACCGTGACGCAGCGCTGCCGGTTCATGGGACTCAAGGCGCTGTACAACGCCACGATCGAGTTCAAGGACGTCAAGGTCCCGGCCGAGGACCTGATCCCGCCCGAAGGCAAGGGGCTGCGGATCGCCCTGACGACGCTCAACACCGGGCGCCTGACGCTGCCCGCGATCTGCACCGGGATGGTCAAGCGCTGCCTGCAGATCGCCCGCGACTGGTCCAACGCCCGCGAGCAGTGGGGCGCGCCGATCGGCAAGCACGCCGCGATCGCCGACAAGATCGCGCACATCGCGGCCAACGGGTTCGCCATCGAGGCGATGACCCGGATGACCTCCGGAATGGTCGACCGCAAGCGGCACGACATCCGCCTCGAGGCGGCGATGTCCAAGGTGTGGGGCACCGAGCGGGCGTGGGAGATCATCGACGATACCGTGCAGCTCGTCGGCGGTCGCGGCTACGAGACCGTCGCCTCGCTCAAGGAGCGCGGAGAAAAGCCGTATCCGCTCGAACGCACGTTGCGTGACAGCCGCATCAACCGGATCTTCGAGGGATCGAGCGAGATCCTGCGGCTGTTCATCGCCCGCGAGGCGCTCGACCCTCACCTCAAGCGCGCCGGCGATGCCGTCAACTCGCAGCTTCCGATGGGACGGCGGCTCTCTTCCGCGCTGCGCGCGGCCCTGCACTACGCCTGGTGGCTGCCGAGCCGCTACGTCCCGATCGCCGGAGTCTCCACGACTGGGCTCGAGCCGCGGCTCGCGCGCCACGTGCGCTACGTCGGGCGCGCCTCGCGAAAGCTGGCGCGCCGGCTGTTCCTGCAGATGCTCAAGCACGGCGCGCGACTCGAGCGCGAACAGCTTCTGCTCGCGCGCTTCGTCAACGCCGCCACGGAGATGTTCGCCATCAGCGCCGTCTGCGCCTACGCGCAGCATCGCATCGACGAGGGAGCGCACCGCGACGAGGTGCTCGACCTGGCGGACTACTTCTGCTGCGAGGCGCGACTGCGGATCGACGCCGAGTTCCGGGGCGTCAAGAAGAACAACGACGGCCGCGGCTACCGCCTGGCCCAGCGCGTGCTCGAGGGAGACTACACGTGGCTCGAGCACGATCTGGTTCCGCTCGAGTTCTGACGGGGGCATGGCACCAGACGTCACGAGGGCGCTGCCGCACGGCAGCGCCCTTTCCGTTTTCGGCGGCATGCGACGGTCGCGCGGGTCAGCCGAGTTCCAGCGTCCCCCGGTGCCGGCGCGCGACATCGAGCCGGATGTAAGGCAGCGTCTGACGGGCGATGATCTGCAGCAGCAGGAAGCCGCCGGCCATGGCGCCGAGCACCGCCCCGGGCAGCGAGCCGAAGGCGAACCCGCAACCGGTCGCCGTGCCGAACAGCAGCCAGCCGATCACCAGTCTCCAGTCGGGGGGAACGTTCGCGCGTGCGCGGCGCCAGACGCGCCGACGCTGATCGGCGTCGAGTTTCTTCAGCTCCGGAATCGAACGCAGCGACCAGTAGATGCGCATCAGTCCTCCATGGGGCTCGAAGGCGCTGACGCTCGTGCGAGCGTGGTGGACCGCATGATTGTACACAGGTCGGCCGCCGTTTCGGAACCCTCGCCGCCGAAGCATCCCCTAGGGTGCGGTGCTTGCGCCGCACCAAGGCAAGGGAAGAATCCGTCGGACATGCGGGAATCCGGCGCTCGCGGTCCCTTGTTTTCGGTTCAGAAAAATCTCCTCAGGATGTTGATCACGACGGTCAAGGCCAGCGACAGCAACAACATCGAGGTCAGGGGAACGTGGAGCCGGAAACCCGGGCGCTCGATCCGGATGTCGCCGGGCAGCCGGCCGATCCAGGAGAGCCCCCCGGACCAGACGAGCAGGCCGACCAGCACGATCAGGACGCCCGCGGCGACCAGGAGAACTCCAAGCTGCTGGTGCGTGTTGTCCATCGGACCTCCGCGTACCGCGATCAGGCGAACTCGACCGCATCGATCGAACCGCGAAGCACGACCTCCCCCGGTGTCTCGGGATCGTCGGTCCAGTGGATCTCCCACGCGTCAGGCACGAGATCCCCGGCGAAGCGCCGGTGACTGCCGATCTCGACGACGAACCAGCGCTCCTCGAACGGCCCGCCGTCGGGGGCGCCCCAGCGACGGAGGGTGACCCGGCGCAGATGGCCGTCGGGTCCGATGCGCAGGACCATCGGGGTCCTGATCCCATCGATCGGGTACTCGACCTCGACGTCCCACGGACCGACCTCGCGAAACGAGACGCCCCATCGCGGATGGAGCGATCCGGGAACGAGCACCGCCTCGGCACGCGTCCGCTCCCGGTTGGAGCGACTGACGTCGTCTCCCGCGAGGGTCGCGACGGGAACCAGCCCGTACGCGCGCCAGTTCATCTGCCCTTCCCCGTCGAGATAGGAATCATGCCCGTCGAGCCGGATCGGACCCCAGCCGATCCGCGCGCGCCAGCAGAAGCCGCGGTGGGGGTCGAGCACCTCCGTTGCACGGAAGGGCAGCCAGCGGCCGACCCGCAGCTCGCCCTTCATCTCGAGGCGTGCCACCCGGGAAACCCGCTCTCCTGCGGCCAGCGCCTGCTCGAGCCAGGCCCGCGCTGCGCCGGGCAGCCCGCGATCGAGGGCGCCCGGCTCGAACGGATCCGTGGCCGCGGCGTGCTCCCGCGCCCCGGCGAGCAGGGCCCGCTCGATCGCCTCCGCCGCGGACCGGCTCATCGCCCTCTCCCGCCGCCGAGCAGCGCGAGCCACGGCCCGAGGATGCCGCCGGCCCCCCGTGCCAGTTCGTCGAACGCCTGCGCCCTGCCGAGAATCTCCCCGGCCGACTGGACGAAGCGGCCCGCCCGCGCTAGATCGCGCTCCCCGTGCCGGACGAGCGTGGCGGCCGCCGTGCGGTCGGTCTCGACGTGGAACTGCAGGGCCAGCACCCGCTCGCCGACGGCGAACGCCTGGTGCGGCAAGGCCTCGCTGCCGGCAAGCGGCACGGCCTGCGGCGGCGTCTCGAAGCCGTCGCCGTGCCAGTGGAACACCAGCGCCTCGTCCGGCCATCCGGAAGCGAGCTGCGCGCCGTCCGCCGCGGCCGACCGGCGCACCGGGTACCACCCGATCTCCGGCTCGGGCACCGGGCGGACCCGTGCCCCGAGCACGTGCGCGATCACCTGGGCGCCGAGACAGACCCCGAGCAGGGGAACGCCCAGCTCGAGCGCCCGCTCGACGAGGTGCGCTTCCGGCGCGAGCCACTGGCCGGCGTCCGCGTCGCCGAGCCCCATCGGCCCACCGAGCAGCACCAGGGCGTCGTCCTGCCGCAGGTCCGGCCACGGGTCACCGGCGAGCGGCTGCACGACGGCCGGCGCGCCCCCGGCGGTCCGCAGCAGCGCCGCGAGCCGCGCCGGCCCTTCGAACGCGACGTGCTGGACGACGTGGACCCTCATCGCGTGCTCTGCGGACGCCGCCGCGCCCGGCTCGCCGCGAGCATGGCGCGGATCGCGCCCTCGAGCCGCTCGGGATCCCGCGAGCCGAGCATGATCCGGCGGCCATCGGCGAGGACCAGCTCGCAACCCCGGTTGCCGGCGACCGTGTAGGCCCGGCGTCCTCCCGGGGCGAGGCGGATCCCCCATCCGCCGTAGTCCCTCAGTGGGCGGTAGGTGCGTGCGGCGGCGCCGACGATCTCCTCGGCCGGGAAGCCACGAAACCGGCGCTGGAACGGCGTGAACCGGACGTAGACGCCGTCGTCGCGGACCTCGACGATCAGCCTGCAGAACGAACTCAGGGCGACGATCGCCCCCGCGGCGAGCAGCGGGGGAACGATCGCCAGCGCCAGGTTCGCGGACGCCGGAGCCCGCCCGGCGAGTGCCAGGCCGACCGCGACCGCCAGCGGCACGACGACCGCCACGCCGGCCAGCGCGCGCCAGACGGCATTCTCCGTCAGCGACTGCTGCTCGCGAAGACGTACCACCGGCTCGATCCTCGCCCCGCACCGGGCGCGGGAGACCTGGAATGTTCGCATCGCCCGATCAGGGCCTCAATCGACGCCGGACCGGTCGGGATCGTAGCCGAACAGCTCGAAGTCGCGCCGGTAGACCTCGCGGACGATCTCCCGCGCCCGGCGCGAGAGCCGCTCCCGCGGATCGACGGACGGTGAAGGCGAGCGATTGAGGTGTGGCAGGCTCGCGTGCCGCCCGAGCCGCCGGCAGACGACCTCGAAGTCGCGCTCGAGCCGTTCGAACCGCCCGACGAAATCGACGCGCAGCTGGCCGGTCACATCGCAGACGAACCATGCCTGCGGCTTGAAGTGCACCCAGCTCATCGCCGTCTCGGGACCGAGCCAGGAACGGCAGAACGCCTCGAGGTCCCCGCAGTCGG
>JAJRXN010000444.1 GCA_024276295.1 Acidobacteriota bacterium | reverse complement strand
CTGGCGATGGAGTTCCGGGACGAAAAGGGTCTGCGGCTCGTGCTGTCCGTGCAGCTCGACCAGCCCCCGCGTCAGTTCGCGCAGCAGCGAAACCGTGATCGGCGCTCCGGACAGGAACGCGCGCGAGCGCCCGTCCGCTCCGACCTCGCGCCGGACCAGCAGCTCGCCACCGGGAGCCTCGTAGCCCGCCCGCCCGAGGGCCTCGATCACGTCCGGGCGGGAGGAGACGTCGAAGATCGCCTGCACGACCGCGCGGGACTCTCCCTGGCGCACCGACGAGCTTTCCGCCCGCTCCCCGAGGACCAGGGCCAGCGCGCTGACGAGCAGCGACTTGCCGGCTCCCGTCTCGCCCGTGATCAGGTTCAGGCCGGGATGCAGCTCGAGCTGCACGTTCCGGGCGAGAACGAAGTTCTCGACGTGAAGTTCCCGAAGCATCTCCGCGACCCTCGGACCCGTCCTCCGGCCGTCGCGTCGGACGTCGGACGGGAACGCGCGGTGACCGGAACGGTCGGTGGTGAAGAAGCGGGAACGCTATCACCCGGCCGCGCCGCGGGTCAACCTCGCCCGACGCCGCTCCAGGCGCTCAGCGCGAGCACCAGCCAGCCGATCAGCAACCCGACCCCGCCGATCGGGGTCACCGCCCCGAGCAGCCGCGGACCGTCGAGGGCCATCACGTAGAGCGTGCCCGAGAAGACGACCGTCCCGGCGCCGAAGAAGGCCGCCGCGATCAGCGCCTGGGGCCCGCCACCGATGCGGGCGAGGATCACCGCCGCGAGCATCGCCACGGCATGGACGAGCTGGTATCGCACGCCCGTTTCCCACCAGTCGAGCTGCTCGGCGGTCAGCCTGTCGCTCAGCGCATGGGCGCCGAACGCACCGGCTGCCACGGCGATGAAGCCGGACAGGGCGGCCGCGATCAGAAGCAGTCGTTCGAGTCCGGTGATTCCGTTCATCGGTCGGTCCTTTCCCGGATCTCCTGGACGCGGCGCCGCTCTTCCTGCTCGAGCCGCTCGAGATCCCGTCGGTGTTCCTCCGCCAGGAGCGCCATCCGCTCCCGGTCGCCCTTGCCGGCCGCCTTGCGCATCGCCTGCTCGTGCAGCACCTGAGCCTCGGCGCGCCGGCGGCGGAACGACTCCCGCACCTCGGCGATCGCCCGCTTCTGGCGCTCGGTGAGCACGGCCACGTCCCGCCCGTCGCGGGCCCGCAGTCTGTCGAGGGCCAGTTCCCAGGCCGACTTCAGCTCGTCGCTCATCGCCACGCCTCCTGCGAGCGGAGGGGCCCTCGGGCCCCGGGTGTGAAAGGATAACCGTCACGGGGGCCGGCGCACGGCCCTCCGGAAGAAACGGGACCGATGTGCGGACGGTTCATCCTGACCCGGCCCGGGCGGGTGATCGCCGAGGCGTTCGGCCTCGACGAGGCGCCGGAGCTGGTGCCGCGCTACAACGTCGCCCCGACGCAACCGATCGCGATCGTCCGCCAGGCGGCCGACCGTCGGCGCCGCGAACTGGCCCACGTCCACTGGGGGCTGATTCCGTCATGGGCCGGGGACCCTTCGATCGGCTCGCGGATGATCAACGCACGGGCGGAGACCGTCGCCGTCAAGCCGTCGTTCCGGGCGGCGTTCCGGCGGCGGCGCTGCCTGATTCCGGCCGACGGCTGGTACGAATGGAAGGGAACCGGCTCCGGGCGCCGGCAGCCGTTCCTCGTGCGGGAGTCCGGAGGCGGGCTGCTGGCGTTCGCCGGCCTGTGGGAACAATGGTCCGGGCCGCACGGCGAGGAACTCGCATCGGCGACGATCATCACGACGACGCCGATTCCGGCCCTCGCCGGACTGCACGACCGGATGCCGCTGG
>JAJRXN010000034.1 GCA_024276295.1 Acidobacteriota bacterium | reverse complement strand
GCCCGCGCGGCGCGGATTCCCGGCCCCGCGAGGCCGAGCGCCGTCCCGGCGACGGGCAGCGGTCCGGCGGGTGCATCGACCGGCCGCTCCGGAAGGGTGACCAGTCCCCAGTCGGAGCCGGAGACTTCCGTCAGCCGGGCCGCGCGGCGGGCCGGGTCGTCGCCGTCCCCGGGCGGCGCGAACCGCACGCCGGCCGCCACGACGAACGCCGCGATTCGCGGCCGTCGCGCGAACTCCGCCGCGACCAGTCCGCCGCTGGCTCCTTCCTCGAGAGCGAGGGTCGCGCCCTGCCCGGCGAGCAGCCGGCCGGTGACCTCGGCCAGCGAGCCGCCCGCCTCGCCGAGCCCTTCGATGACGAAGACCGGCACGCCGATCCGCGCACGCAGGTCGTCGACCACGCGCCGGACCGCCTCGTGCGGCACCTCCGGCGCGATGCGCAGCTTGACGTGGTTTTCCGGCAGCATCGTGCGGAAGCCGAGCGCGATGCCCGGCTCGTCGAACGCGCCGATCCGCGCTTGCAGGTCCGACTCGCCGATGCCCGCGCAGCGGAGCGTCACCAGCCGGCGCGGCACGACGTCGAAGCGCGCGCGGATCCGCGGGAGCAGCTCGCGTTCGAACATCCGCCGCATCTCCCGCGGCACCCCCGGCATGAACGCCAGCAGGGCGCCGTCGTGCTCGAGTGCGAAGCCGGGCGCGGTGCCGGCATCGTTGTCGAGCCGCACGGCACCCGCCGGGAGCATCGCCTGGCGGCGGTTGGTCGCGGCCATCGGCCGGTCGAGCGCGGCGAAGAACCGCTCGATCGCCGCCAGCGCCTCCGGGTCGAGCACGAGTTCCCGTCCGGTCGCCCGGGCGACCGCCTCGGCGGTCAGGTCATCGTCGGTCGGTCCGAGTCCGCCGGTCGAGACGACGAGATCGGCGCGGTCGGCGGCGTCGCGGACCAGCGCCGCGATCGCGGCGAGGTCGTCGGGCACCGCCGTGTGCCGCGTCACCACGAAGCCGAGGTCGGTCAGCCGCTCGGCGAGCCACGCGGCGTTGGTGTCGACGGTCTGCCCGGTGACGATCTCGTCGCCCTGGGACAGGACCTCGGCCCGGAGCTGTCGGGACTCCCGCATCGGGCCGAGTGTAGTCCGCCCCCCGGGGCCCGGTCTGCCGGATAATCGGGGCCGGGAGCTTCCCGCCTCCGGCGCTGTCGTATCGGGTGAGGGCGCCCCGGGGACGGTGCCCGCCACCGGAGGACGACCGATGAGACAATCCGTTTCCGTTCGCCCCGTGTCCATGGTGCTCGCGCTGACCGCCGCGGCGGTCGCCGCCGCGGGGGCCCGGGCCGCCGAGCCGCCGCGCCTGCCGGACAGCACCGCCGCCGACCGCACCGCGGTCTCGGTCACCGTCTACAACGTCGGACTCGGACTGGTCCGCGAGGTCCGGACGCTGCGCGACCTGCCGGCCGGCGTCGCGAGGCTGCGCTTCATGGACGTGCCCTCGCGGATCGATCCGCGCACCGTCCACCTGGCCTCGCTCGACGACCCCGGCGGTCTCTCGGTGCTCGAGCAGAACTATGAGTACGACCTGATCTCGCCGCAGAAGCTGCTCGAGAAGTACGTCGGCCGCGAGGTCGAGATCGTCGAGCAGGCCGAGGACCTGACGACCCGCACCGTCCGGGCGACGCTGCTGTCGGTCAACGGCGGGCCGGTGTTCCGGATCGGCGACCGGATCGTGCTCAACCAGACCGGCCGGATCACGATGCCGGACGTGCCGCCCGATCTCGTGCCGCGCCCGACGCTGGTGTGGACGATCCGCAACGGGCGGCCCGGGACCCACCGGGTCGAGGCGTCGTACCTGACCGACGGGATGACCTGGTCGTCGGACTACGTCGCGGTGATCTCCGGGGACGACCGTTCGCTCGGCATGACCGGCTGGGTGACGATCGACAACCGCTCCGGAGCGACCTTCCGCGACGCGACGCTCAAGCTCGTGGCCGGCGACGTCCGGCGCGTGCGGGGCCGCACGATGGCGCTCGAGGAGTCGGCGATGACCGACAGGGTCAGGAAGGCCGCCGCGCCGCAGTTCGCCGAGGAGTCGTTCTTCGAGTACCACCTCTACACGCTCGAGCGTCCGACGACGATCAAGGACAACCAGACCAAGCAGATCAGCCTGCTGCAGGCCGACAAGGTCCCGCTGACCCGCCGACTGCTGATCCGCGGCCAGCAGTGGTGGTTCCGCAACCAGCGCGGCACGCTGGCGCGGGACCAGAAGGCCGAGGTGATCCTCGAGTTCGAGAACGGCAAGGAGGCCGGGCTCGGGATCCCGCTGCCGAAGGGAACCGTCCGCGTCTACAAGAAGGACCGCTCCGGGGCCGAGCAGTTCGTCGGCGAGGACGCGATCGACCATACGCCGCGCGGCGAGAAGCTCCGGCTCCGCGTGGGCAACGCCTTCGACGTCGTGGCGACCCAGACGCAGACCGACTACGACGTGCTGAGCCCGCGGCAGAGCGAGTCGGCGTACAGGGTCGAGATCCGCAACCACAAGGACGAGGACGTGACCGTCACCGTGCGCCAGCCGGTCGGCGGCGACTGGACGCTGCTCTCCTCGAGCCTGCCGGGGCTGAAGAAGGACGCCGGCACGCTGGAGTTCCAGGTGCCGGTCCCCGCCAACGGCAGGACCAGCCTGACCTTCCGCGTCCGCGTCCGCTGGTAGCGGCGACCCCGCGGCGGGGCCGGGTGCGACCGGGTTGGCCGCGCCCCGGACGCAACGTATCCTTGGCGTCCCCTCCCGCGCCCGCGAGGCTTCCGATGTCCCTGATCGCCCGTCGTATCGCCCGAATCGGCTCCGAGAACGCCTTCAAGATCGGGCCGCTGATCGCCGAGGTCGAACGCGGTGGACACCGCGTGATCCGGTGCAATCTCGGCGAGCCCGACTTCGATCTGCCGGCCCACATCCGCGAGGCGGTCAAGCAGGCGCTCGACGACGGCATGACGCACTACGTCGACCCGCAGGGGATCCTCCCGTTGCGGGAGGCCGTGGCCCGCCACATGTCCGAGACCCGCGGCATCGACGTGACTCCCGACCGGGTCGTCGTGTTTCCCGGCGGCAAGCCGGCGATCGGCCTGTGCGAGGAGGCGTACGTCGATCCGGGGGACGAGGTGATCTACCCCAGCCCCGGCTACCCGATCTACGAGTCGTTCACCGGCTGGGTCGACGGTCGCGCCGTCCCGCTGCATCTGTCCGAGGACAAGGGCTTTTCGTTCGGGGCCGAGGAACTCGAGCCGCTGATCACCGAGCGGACCAAGCTGATCGTGCTGTGCGTTCCCTCCAACCCGACCGGAGGAGTCGCCACGCGCGAGCAGCTCGAGGAGATCGCCGAGGTGATCCTGCGCCGCGCTCCGGCCGACGTGCGGATCTACTCGGACGAGATCTACGAGCACATCCTGTTCGACGGGGCGCGGCACGAGTCGATCGCCTCGGTCCCCGGCATGGCCGAGCGGACCGTGATCGCCTCGGGAGCCTCGAAGAGCTACGCCTGTACCGGCGGGCGCATCGGCTGGGCGGTCTTCCCGACCGCCGAGGAGGCGGGCGTGTTCCGCAACCTCAACATCAACTATTTCTCGTGCGTACCGGCCTACAACCAGGTCGGCTGCAAGGTCGCCCTCGAATCGCCCGAGACGCCGGCGGCGGTGCGCGAGATGGTGGCGGCGTTCGAACGGCGGCGCGACATGGTCGTCCCGCAGCTCAACGCGATCGAAGGCATGAACTGCGTCAACCCGCGCGGGGCGTTCTACGTGTTTCCCAACATTGCCGGCGTCTGCGAGCGGCTCGGAATCTTCGAGGCGTACCGCGGGCTTCCCGACGACGTCCGCCGGCGGACCAGCCCGTCGACGCTGTTCCAGATGTTCCTGCTCTTCGAGCACCACGTCGCCACCGTCGACCGGCGCTCGTTCGGGCAGATCGGTGCCGAGGACAGCCACTTCCTGCGGCTCTCGATCGCCGCGGCGGACGACGACCTGGCGGAAGGCGTGCGGCGGATCGCCGCCGCGGCCGCCGACCGCGAAGGATTCGAACGCTTCTTCCAGCGAGGTGAGCACCTCTGTTGACAGCGTCGCCCGAAAGCGACGAGGAGACGCGCGATGAACGTCACGTTTGGACCGCGCCGGGGACGGATCTGGGACGTCACCGAGCTTCCCGCAGGGACGGGGCCCCGG
>JAJRXN010000443.1 GCA_024276295.1 Acidobacteriota bacterium | reverse complement strand
GGATTGGCCGGCTCGGAGCCGTCGAACGTTCCGACCGGATCGCCCCACTCCCACCCGCCGGCGCCATCTCCGGCGCCGCGTGTCTCCCAGCCGGGCTTGCTCGTCTCGAAATCGTCGGACAGCAGGACCTCGGTCACCGCGTATCCGTGCTCCTGGGACCAGATGTCGAGCGACTCCGCACCCGAACCGTCGGTCAGGACGAAGTCGAACGTCAGCCCCTCTTCGCAATCGGCCTCGGGGGAGGCGGTGACCGTCACGAACGTGGGGCCGGCGGCCGCTCCGGTCGCACCGGGCGGGATGTCGGCAAACGAGGCGTCCAGGTCGTCGTGGATCAGCACGCCGGCCGGCGCGCCGACGAGCCTGGCCCGCGGCGCGAAGGCCGTGGCCGTGCCGCTGTTGCGCAGGGTCAGCCTGAGTCGCGCGGTCTCGCCCGGATCGAGCACGCCGTTGCCGTTCCCCCAGCCCTCCGGCGAGTCGTCGATCGCGACGTCCTCGACCGACAGGGCCGGTCGCGAGCAGACGCTGCCGGCATGGACGGCGACGTTGTCCACGCCCAGTTCGGTCAGTGCGCCATCGGTCAGGGCCACGAAGTTCACGGACATCCTGGTCGTCGGCGCGACGTAGCGGGAGAGGTCGAACTCGGCATGCTGCCAGCCGACCGGACCGTGACCGGAGTCGGTCTCGAACGCCTGCGTCGTCATCTGGCGCAGAACGTGGATCGTGGCCGGCGTCGAGCCCGGGCCGGTGGAAACCTCGACCGCCAGCCCGCCGTAGCCGCTGCCCCGGACATGGACCCAGTAGTCGAACGAGAGCACCATCCCCTCGACGGTGCCGTCCCAGGTGGGGGAGGTCAACACGGTTCTGCCGTCGCAGTCGAACTCCGAGATGTTGTCCGGCGGCGTTCCCGGATCACCGGTGACCCAGGCCAGGCCGCTCCCTCCGGCGTCCGTTTCCGGTGCGAAATCGGTGTCGCCGTAGCTGGTGCCGATCGGCTCGACCAGCGTCCAGCCCCCCGCCGGATCGTCGAGGTTGTTGGCGTACCATCCTGGAGGGACGCCGTCGTCGAAGTCCCAGAACCGGCTCGTCGAGCGGCCGGTCATCGGGACGAGCAGCTCCCAGTCGTAGACCTGGGCCGTGCCACGCGGCCGATGGTCGGGCGGATCGTCCAGCGTGCCGTGCTGGGCGAGCACGAGGAACACGTCGGTGTCGCTGAACTGGTCGGGCGTGAATTCGAAGCTCGTCGCGGTCGTCCGGCCGATCAGGGTCCGACCGGACGGCTCGAAGCCGGGCAGCCGGCTGTGGCCATGGACATTGTAGACGATCGGTTCGGCCGATCCGGGACATCCCTCGCTTGCGGCGTTCCAGCTCAGTGTCAGCATGCAGTCCGCTGCACCGTCGGTCAGGGTCAGGTTCGGCATGAAGATCGGATAGGCCGAACAGGAACCGCTGGCCGTGACGGAGGCCGTGGCCGATGGCTGGCTGCGGCACGACGTTCCTCCAAGGCCGAGGCCGACCAGATGGTAGGCATAGGACCTGCCACCCTGGACGGTCGAGTCGACCCAGGTCGACGTGTCGGTCGTCGTGGCGATGCGTCGCGGCATGTCCCACGGAATGTCCAGATCGTCCCGCCAGATCTCGACCGCCGCCGAGCCCGACGCATCGTAGTCCAGCCGCACCCTGTTGTCCCCGGCATCGACGGCGGCGGAAAGCTGCGGCGTCGGGGGGGGCGAGCAGACGTGAACCGTGGGCACCGTGAAGTCCTCGATCGGTGCCGTGTCGTCCTCTCCGGTGCTCGTCGCGAGTTCCCCCATGCCGCGCGACGCGAACACGTTCCAGATCACGGCATGATGATCGCTGCCGTAGATGCTGGTGTCGGCATCGAGAATCCCGTCACGCGCGTCGAGCATCGTCGGGTAGCAGACCGTACTGGCCAGCCCCTCGATCACGAGCGTGTTGAACGCGTCGAGCCCGCCGGTCGGGTCGAGCGCGATCATCGACTCTCGCAGGTCCCACAGCGTGGCGGACCAGATCATCCCGTCGGAATGCACCTGGCACGAAGACTTGTCGGCGACTCGGCAGAGGTCGCCGTACGTGAAGTCGGTGCGGGCATCGCGCATCCACCCCGTTCCGCTGAAGAAGTAGTCGGCGAGGCGCGGCGTCCCCGTGGACATCGTGGCCATGGTGTCGCTCCAGGCCTCGCCCAGGGCGCCGGACTGGGTTCCCCGCAGGCAGTCGAACACGCCGGGGCCGCCGACCATTCGCGTGCTCACGCCGTGCCCGTACTCGTGGACGACGACATCGGCCATGAATGCCGTGGCCCGCTCGCCGCCGTCTTCCGGGTAGCCGTTGTGCTCGCCGCAGCTCTCGCACCCGGCCCAGAGCAGGTTGATCGTCGACCGC
>JAJRXN010000442.1 GCA_024276295.1 Acidobacteriota bacterium | reverse complement strand
TGGTCGATCGCCTCGAGCCGAGGGACCAGCGGGTCGAGAAACGTCCCGAGCCGGCGAAGCTGCGGGTCGAACAGCCGGACCTCGGACGTCCGGTCGAGGGCGTTCTTGACGCCGAGCGCGCCGGGACTCTGGCGCTGGCGGTCGAGCGTCGGTACGCCGAGTTCGTCCATCGGGCAGCCGGCGATCACGGCGACCAGCCGGCGCTGGATCTCCCGTCGCACCGGCTCGACGCCGTCGTCGATCTCCCGCGTGACGACCCAGGCGCGCCCCTGGTCGTCGACCTCGCGCTCGATCACCCGGGACTTCCGGTGCCGCTCGCCCTCGACGCGGCCCGCCACGAGCGAGACGACGCGCCAGTAGGGAAGGAACATCATCTCGGCGCGGCGGATCGTGATCTCGCGCTCGATGCCGCGCTCGGCGAGGGCGTCGCCGACGAACGCCGCCGCCGCCGCTCGCTCGAGCCGCGGGACGACGACCAGCCGGCACCATCCTTCGGGGTCCTCGATCCGGCCGAGCACGCCGCAGTTCCGGCAGCGGGCGAGCAGGCCGGGGCCGCCGTCCGGGTCGGGCGTCCCGCCGCAGCGCGGGCAGGACAGGGCCGTGGCCGTCCGGACCGCCACGCTCACCGGCCGCGTCCTCCGAGCCAGATCCACGCGCCCGCCAGGCCGAGCGGGGCGAGCGACCAGGGGAACGGGGCGAGCAGGCAGGCGAGGATCCCCGCGGCCAGGGCGCCGATGGCCCAGCGGCGCAGGGTGCTCTCGTCGGAGTTCGTGTCGACGGCGATGTCGTCGTCGGGACGGTCGTCGATCGCCTGGCCGTCGATGGCGTCGATCCAGACCGCCGTGCCGGTCCCGGTGTCGGCCGGGACCCGCCAGAACGGATAGTGCACCGTCGAGGCACCGGGGCGCGGCGGGATCTGCACGGGAACGCGCATCCCGTCGAGCGGTGGCGGGCCGTCGTCGGCCGTCTCGGCCGGGGCCGCTTCGTCGTCCCGTTCCGGCTCGCGCACCAGGTCGGCTCCCGACGGACGCCAGCCCGCGGCCAGCGCGGGGGGCAGCGGGGCCAGCGGGCGATAGGGTCGGCGCGGCGAGGAGACGACCTCGAACGGGTAGTAGACGAGCCGCGGCGTGCCCAGGCGGACTTCGGTCTCGCCGCGGGCCAGGAGCACGGCACGGGCGGAGTCGACCGCGATCCGGGGCGCGATCCGCGGCAGCGCCCGGAGGGGAACCGGCGGCAGGTCCGCCGAGCCGGCCAGCACGGCGCCGCACCACGGGCATCTGGCAAGCGGATCGGCTTCCCGGTCGTCCTGCGGCGCCCCGCAGCGCGGACAGCGCGTCTGGCTCATTCCGCACGCCCTCGTCACCGCCGGCCGGCACGGACGCCCCTCGCCGTCACCGCCCGGCGGTCTGCGGCAAACATGTGGCGGACGCCAGCGACAGGGCAACCGCGGGCCCTGCGGGGCATGCCGGGGGTGCGCGCGGCGGTGTATCATCCGCGCCGGGCCCGGGCGGACGCTTCCGGGCGCTCGTTTTCCGGGCGATCCCGGGCCCAGGGACAGCCGGCCGACGTCCGGCGCCCGCCGCGGTCGCCGCGCACCACCCAGGGAGAAACGCAACGATGGCCAACCTGACTGCCGTGAAGGACGACACGTTCGAAGCCGAGGTTCTCAAGTCCGACAAGCCGGTGCTCGTCGACTTTTCCGCGACCTGGTGCGGGCCGTGCAAGGCGCTCGCCCCGACGGTCGAGGCGCTCGCCGCCGAGTACGAAGGAAAGATCAAGTTCGTCGACTGCGACGTCGACGATGCGCGTTCCGCCGCGATGCGCTACGGCGTCTCCTCGGTGCCGACGCTGCTGCTGTTTCGCAACGGCGAGGTCGTCGGCCAGCTCATCGGCAACCAGCCGAAGGACAACATCAAGGCGCTGCTCGACCGGGCGCTGTGAGCAGCGTGCTCCCGGTCGGCTCGGCTCTGGCCTCGCTGCCGCTGGCGGGGCTTCTCGCGGATTTCGAGAGCTGGATCGGCGGGCTGTCGACGCGCCTCGCCGAGGCGGTCGGCGGTGCGTCCGACCCGGCGACGCTGGCGATCTTCTTCGCCGCCGGCGTGCTGGCCTCGCTGACGCCGTGCGTCTATCCGATGATCCCGATCGTCGTCGCCTACATGGGCGGGGCGGAGACCCGCGCGCTGGCCGACGGTGCGCCCGCGGCGCGGCGCCGGCGGCGGATCGTGGTCCGGTCCCTGCTCTACGTGTTCGGCATGGCGCTGGTCTACACCGGGCTCGGGCTCGCCGCCGTGCTGCTCGGCCGGACGTTCGGGGCGCTGACGCAGACGTGGTGGGCCTACGGGCTGGTCGGCCTGGTGCTGTTCGTCTTCGGGCTCGGGCTGTTCGGCCTGTTCGAGATCCGCGTGCCGGCGTTCCTGCTCAACCTGGCCGGCAGCGGTCCCCGGGAAGGTCATCTCGGGGCGATCGTGATGGGAGCCACCTCGTCGATCGTCGCCGCACCCTGCGCCGCTCCGATCGTCTTTCCGCTGGTCGCCATCGTCGGCCAGCAGGGGCGCGTCGTCTTCGGCGCGCTGGCGATGCTCTCGTTCAGCCTCGGGCTCGGACTGCTGTTCCTGCTGCTCGGCATTTCCAGCGGGCTGGCCGCGAGCCTGCCGCGCCCCGGCGGCTGGATGGAGACGCTCAAGAAGGTGCTCGGCGTGGTGATGGTCGTGCTCGCGCTGTACTTTTTCTACATGGGGTATCTCAGGTGGTAGCACGCCCGTCCCTCCTCCCGGTCCTGGTCGCCGCCGGAATGGTGGGTGCGGGAGGGGCGGACGCCGCGCCGGCGGGCGAGTCGCCGAAGGTCACCGAGATCGTCGCACTCGACGGCCGGCCGGTGCTGCCGGCGCCTGGCGTCAAGGTCACCGAACTGCTGTTCGTCGCCCGCTGGTGCCCGCCGTGCGGTGACGAACTCGAGACGGCGCGGCACCGGGCGGCGTCGCTGCGGCGTAGCGGTTACCGGATGGTCCCGGTCGGCCTCGCGGCCCGCGAGAGCGCCGACGAGTTCGCGGCGTGGGCGCGGGACCACGGCGCCAGCGGGCCGCTGGTCTACGATGACGGAGGCCGGCTCGAGGCGGCATTCGAGGTCGAGGCGCTGCCGTACTGGGTCATCCTCGACGGCGCGGGGCGGGTGCTCTACCGCGGCCCGTCGCCGCCCGACGCGAAGCGCGTGTCGGAATGGCTCGGCCGGTGAGCGCGGAATGATCGACCGTCGATGAGCATGCGCAGGATGTCGATCACCGACGAACCCTCGGACGGACCGGTCGTGCCGGACGGGCGCGGGGCGGATCTCGTGGCGATCGCCGGCCTCGGGCTGCGGCAGGCCGAGGCCGAGGCACATCTCGAGGAACTCGCCGCGCTGGCGGACACCGCCGGCTTCGAGCCGGTCGGGCGGGCGGTGATCACGCTGCGCCGACCCCACCCGGCGACGTTCATCGGCCGCGGCCAGGCGGAGGACCTGGGCGTGCTCGCGCGGGCGCTCGAGGCCGGCGTGATCGTCGTCGACGAGGACCTCACCCCGGCCCAGGCGCGCAACCTCGAGAAGGCGACCGGTCTGGCCGTCGTCGACCGCGCCGGGCTGATCATCGAGATCTTCGCGCGCCATGCCCGGAGTCGCGAGGCGCGCACCCAGGTCGAGATGGCGCGTCTCGAGTACCTGCTGCCGCGGCTGGCGGGGATGTGGACGCACCTCTCGCGCCAGGTCGCCGGCGGGCCGGGCGGGACCAAGGGCGAAGGTGAAAAGCAGATCGAACTCGACCGGCGGATCATCCGGCGCCGCATCGACCGGCTGCGGCGTGAGCTGCGGCGGCTCGACCGGGGCCGGGACGTCCGGCGCCGCGCGCGGGACCGGATCCCGAAGGTGGCGCTGGTCGGCTACACCAACGTCGGCAAGTCGTCGCTGTTCAACGCGATCGTCGACGCCGGCGTGCGGACCGAAAACCGGCTGTTCGCGACGCTCGACCCGGTCGTGCGGCGGGTCGAACTCGGGCCGCGCGGCGCGCTGCTCGTCAAGGACACCGTCGGCTTCATCCGCAAGCTGCCGCACCATCTGGTGGCGTCGTTCCGGTCGACGTTCGAGGAGGCGGGCGAGGCCGACCTGCTGCTGCACGTGGTCGATCTCGGCCATCCGGCGGCGCAGGACCAGCTCGAGACCGCCGAGCGGGTGCTCGAGGAGATGCGGATCGGCGACGTTCCGCGGCTGACGGTCTACAACAAGATCGACCTCGCCGCGCCGGCGCTCGTCGCCCGGCGCCGCGAACTCGAGCCGGAGGCGCTGTTCGTCTCGGCACGGACCGGCGAGGGAGTGGCCGAACTGGTCGACGTGCTCGGCGACCGGCTGCTCGGCCGCCAGTTCGTCGAGACGTTCGTCCTGCCGCGGCGCTCGCCGGAACTGCTCGCGCTGGCGCATCGCCGGGGCGAGGTGACGCGCACCGAGCAGCGCGACGGTCTCGTCGAGGTCACGTTGCGCGGCTCGCTGCAGGTGTTCCGCGAACTCGAGGCGCGCGGCGCGGAGCGTGTCGTTCCGTGAGCGGACGGCCCGTCGTCGCGCTGGTCTTCGGCGGAGCCTCGCCCGAGCACGACGTCTCGCTCGTCTCGGCCCGCGGGATCCACGAACATCTCGACGACGGGCGGTGGAACGTGGTGCTCGTCGGAATCGATCGCGGCGGCCAGCCGCGGGTCGGCGATGCCGGGCTGCTTTCGGGCGGGCTCGACCGCGGCGAGGGGCTCGCGGTGCGCTGGCCGGCCTGTCCGGCGGACCGGACGCTGCGCGAGCAGGAGACCGGACGTCCCGTCACGCCGCCGCTCGACGTGGCGTTTCCGATCGTCCATGGCGCCCACGGCGAGGACGGCACGTTGCAGGGCGTGTTCGCGCTGGCCGGCGTGCGCTGCGTCGGTGCCGGCGTGCTCGGCTCGGCGCTGGCGATGGACAAGGACCGCGCGCGACGGATGCTCGAGGCGGCCGGGATTCCGGTGGTCGAGGACGCGCTCCTCGAGGGAGGGGCGGCGCGTGATCCGGCGGCGCGGCAGGCGGCGCTCGAGCGGCTCGGTCTGCCGCTGTTCGTCAAGCCGGCCCGCGCCGGATCGAGCGTCGGCATCTCGAAGGTGCGGGACCCCGGCGAACTGGTCGCCGCGATCGAGGCGGCGCAGGCGGTCGATCGCAAGGTCGTGCTCGAACGCGCCGTGCCGGAGGCGCGCGAGATCGAGGTCGCGGTGCTCGGCGAGGATCCGCCCCGCGCGTCGGTCTGCGGCGAGATCGTCCCGCACGGCGAGTTCTATTCGTACGAGGCGAAGTACGACGATCCCGAATCGAAACTGCTTGTGCCCGCACCGATCGAAGCGGACCTCTCCGAGCGGATCCGCGCACTGGCCGTGGCGGCGTTCCGGGAACTCGATCTGGCGGGCATGGCGCGGGTCGACTTCCTGCTCTCCCGCACGACCGGGGCGCTGGTGCTCAACGAGGTCAACACGCTGCCCGGCTTCACGCCGATCTCGATGTACCCGCGGCTGTGGGAAGCGACCGGTCTGCCGTTTCCCGCCCTGCTCGACCGCCTGATCGAACTGGCGCGATAAGAGGAAGGGGCGGGAAGCCGAAGCTCCCCGCCCCTCGTTGGCCGACCTCCCTCCGGGCGACCGTCTTGGCCTCCCCGGCCGCGTCGGTGGTCCACGACCGGGGCGTGCCTGCTCCGGGCCTAGTGCCCGCAGCCCCCGAACAACGTACAGCGGTTCTTGCGCGCCTTGCGGCAGGACTTCGCGCTTCCGGCCGGTCCCGGCGGATCGAAGTCGAGGCCCAGGTCCTCGTTGATCAGCGGCTGGTCGTGGCAGTTGCCGGGCAGCGGGATGCAGCGCCCGCCGCTGTCTTCGCCGCTTTCGTGGTCATCGTCTTCACGGTCGCCGTCGTGGTGGTCGTCGTCGCGGTCGTCGTCGTCCCACGAACGGTCGTGATCATCATCGTCGCCGGCGCAGTCGCGGTCGCTCGCACACGGTAGCGAGGGATCGTTCTCGCAGGTGCCGATCTGGCACGTGCCGTCGTCGAGCAGCCGACCGCCGTTGTTGTAGCAGTCGAGGGCGTCGATGCAGGACGAGAACTCGTCGTCCCACCCGTTGGCGCACGCCATGTTGCACTCGGCGAAGGTGGACTCGATGCCGACATCCTGGCAGTCGCCGTTGCCGTTGGTCATCACGCAGTTGAGCGCGGTGGCCGTGAGTTGCCGGGCGAGCTGCAGTCGGCGGTCGCGCCGCGGCCGGACGCACATCGACGCGAGCGCCGAACCGAACGAACCGAGCGTGGTGTTGTCGACGATCTCGCCGCAGACCATCACCGGCGGGAGGGCGGCATCGAGCACCTCCTGGGTGATGTTGCGGCCGCGCCGGCATTCCTCGTCGTCCCGGTCGTCGTCGTGATCGTCGTCGCGGCAGCCACGATCGTCGTGATGATCGCAATCGTCGTCGTCTCGATCGCCGTGGCGATCGTCATCGCAGCGCCCGTCGCGCGTGCCGGCATGGGTCGACCAGAAACCGGCGGTCCGGCAGATCTCGGTCGTCGGGTCGCACGGACAGGAGAGGAAGCCGTCCCAGTCGGGATACGGATCGCTGTCGGGGGTCTCCCAGCCGGTCGGGCGGAGCTGGTTGCACAGGCGGCTGCCGTAGAAGTTGGTCCACGACCAGTGGGAGGCGATCGAATCGCAGGTCCCGAGACTGGTCGTCGTGTCCAGCTCGTACTCGCCGCAGGAGATCGGTGCGCCGAGTTCGTCGGTCCATGGCACGCGGATCTCGAGCCAGGGCGAACAGGTGTTCAGGCCGGGATCCGGCTGGAACGGTTCGCAGGTCACGTCGATGCTGCCGGCGACGGTGATGTCGCCGCCGGTGGGATCGGCGCCGAGCCAGGTCAGCACGAACTGGTACTCGACCGTCAGCAGATCGCCGGGATCGAAGTTGCTGGCCTCGATGTACAGCGTGTAGCCGTCGCAGTCGGCGGCGATGCGGACATTGTCGATCGTGTTGGCGCTCGCCGCGCCGCCGGCGATGATGCACAGAGCTGCCAGCAGGGCGATGCGTCCGAGGAGTCGGGAACGATTCATCCGGGAGTCCCCCGGCGCCGGTTTCCGTCGGGTCCGTCGAATCGCCTTCGACCGGATCCCGCCAGCCTCCGCCGGCGCTCGCGTTGCTCCCACCTGAAGACCGTGGCGGCGGAAAGGAACCGCGATCGGGTGGCCGTCGCAAGGCCGATTGGTCGGCGAATCCGGCCGGCGTCCGGGGCGATCCGCCGCGGTCCGCGGCGATCCGGAGTCCGGGCGCGCGCGGCGCCTCTTCGCGCGCCAGTTGTACCCGCTTACGCTTCGTTCTATCCTCGTTTGACCGAATCGGGCCACGCGCCGCGCCGCATTGCGGGCGGCGCGTTCGACTTCCCCGGGGACCGCGATGAACCGACCGGCCGACTGCATTCCGCGGGCAGGCGCCCTCGACGCGCTGCTGCCGCTGGTCGAAAAGCCGACGCGCTACGTCGGCGGCGAATGGAACCAGGTCGTCAAGGACCCGGCGGCGATCGATGTGTCGATCGCGCTGGCGTTTCCCGACGTGTACGAGATCGGGATGTCGCATCTCGGTTTCCGCATCCTCTATGCCATGCTCAACGAGCGCGAGGACTGGGCCGCCGAGCGCTGCTTCATGCCGTGGCACGACATGCTCGCGCTGCTGCGGGAGCGCGAACTCCCGCTGGTCACGCTCGAGACGCGCCGGCCGTTGGCGGCGTTCGACGTCGTCGGGTTCTCGATGCAGTCCGAGCTGACGATCACCAACGTGCTGGCGATGCTCGAGCGCGGCGGCATCCCGCTGCTCGCGAGCGAGCGTGCGGAGCGCGACCCGCTCGTGCTGATGGGCGGGCCGGTGATCTTCAACCCGGAGCCGTTCGCCGACTTCGCCGACGCGATCCTTGCCGGCGACGCCGAGGAGGCGCTCCCGGCGATGCTCGAGCGGTACCAGACGCTAAGGCGCGAAGGGGCGTCGCGGCTCGAGATCCTGCGGGCGATCGCCCGGATCGATGGCTGGTACGTCCCCGGGCTCTACGACGTCGAGCCGGAGCCGCGGCTCGGGATGCTGATCCCGCGCCCGAAGCCGGGCGAGGAC
Organism: Acidobacteriota bacterium; assembly: GCA_024276295.1. Taxonomy (GTDB): domain Bacteria; phylum Acidobacteriota; class Polarisedimenticolia; order J045; family J045; genus J065. Next base: position 1,602 of record JAJRXN010000442.1, on the reverse strand, counting down.
GTGCCGCCGCGCGTCCGGCGGGCGATCGTCTACGACCTCGACCGGTTTCCGTACCCGGCGAAGATCGTCGTTCCCCACGCGGAGATCGTCCACGACCGCGTGTCGTGGGAGGTGATGCGCGGCTGCCCGGTCGGCTGCCGGTTCTGCCAGGCGGGGTACGTCTATCGTCCGACGCGGGAACGCGATCCGGCGGCAGTCGCCGAGGGGATCCGCCGCAGCCTGGCGGAGACCGGCTACGACTCGTTCTCGCTCTCGTCGCTCAACACGGGCGAGTACACGCCGGTCGAGCCGCTGATGACCTCGCTGATGGACGAACTCGAGCCGCGCCGGATCTCCGTCGGTCTCGGTTCGCTGCACGCCTCGACGATGACCGAGACGCTCGCCGAGCAGGTCCGGCGGGTGCGCAAGAGCGGCTTCACGATGGCTCCGGAGGCGGGCACGCAGCGGCTGCGCGACGTGATCAACAAGAACCTGACGGAAGAGCAGATCCTCGAGGCCTGCCGGCTGGCGTTCGTCGCCGACTGGAAGCTGCTCAAGCTGTACTTCATGCTCGGTCTGCCGACCGAGACCGACGAGGACGTCGACGGCATCGCCGAACTGGCCGGCAAGGTCCTCGAGATCGGCCGGCGGATCGGCGGAAGCAGGGTGCGGATCACCTGCTCGGCGTCGACGTTCATTCCCAAGCCGTTCACGCCGTTCCAGTGGTGCGGGATGGTGCCCGAAGAGGTGTTCTCCGCGCGCCAGGAGCGGCTGCGCCGGGCGATGCCGCGCGGCGTGACGTTCCGCCACCATCCGCGGGCCGAGTCGTGGCTCGAGGGCGTGCTCTCGCGGGCCGACCGCTCGGTCGGCCGGGCGATCCTCGGGGCATACCGGCGCGGGGCGGTGCTCGACGCCTGGAGCGAGCACCTGCGTCTCGACGTGTGGCGCGCGGCGTTCGTCGAGGCCGGCATCGACGCCGAGGCGCTGGCGACGCGCGACATTCCGCTCGACGCCGAACTGCCGTGGGAGGTGATCGACACGCAGCTCCGGCGGCGCTGGCTCGAGCACGAGTATCACCGCGCGCATGCCGTGCGCACCGTCGATCCGTGCGGGCCGACGTCGTGCGCCGGCTGCGCGCCGTTCGCCGTCGAGTGCGTGAAGGGGATCCTCTCCGAGAAGAAGACATGGCGCGCGTCGCCGCCCGCGCCACCGGCGGTGCCCGCGACGGAGCCGGAAGTCCCGCCGGACGAGCGCCCGCTGCCGGTGTACCGCTGGCGCGCGCGGTTCGAAAAGCAGGGGCCGGCGCGCTTTCTCGGCCATCTCGACCTGGTGCGCGCCCTGCAGCAGTCGTTCCGCCGGGCCGGGATCCTGCTCGAGCACACGCGAGGCTTCAAGCCGCGGCCGAAGGTCGCGCTGTCGCCGGCGCTCGGTCTCGGCATCGCGTCGTGCGACGAGTACCTCGACTTCGAGACGACCGTCCGCCTCGAGCCGCCGGAGTTTCTCGCGCGGATCAACGCCTCGCTGCCCGAGGGGCTGCGGTTCCTGGCGCTGGTCCCGCTCGACGGGGCGCGGGTCTCGCTGCAGGAGGCGATCCGCCGCGCGACGTATCGTGCGCGGATCCCG
>JAJRXN010000033.1 GCA_024276295.1 Acidobacteriota bacterium | reverse complement strand
GCTCCTCGATCCGGCGCCGGGCCTCTTCCCAGCGCCCGGTCTCGCGGAGCCGGCGTTCGACGAGCTGGTCGATCGCCGTGTTGAGAAAGAACGCGAGCAGCATCGGAGCCGGGCCGTTGATCGTCATCGAGACCGACGTCGTCGGTGCGCACAGGTCGAAGCCCGAGTAGAGCCGCTTGGAGTCGTCGAGCGTGCAGACCGACACGCCCGAGTTGCCGATCTTGCCGTAGATGTCCGGCCGCCGGTCGGGATCCTCGCCGTAGAGCGTCACCGAGTCGTAGGCCGTCGAGAGGCGCGCGGCCGGCTGGCCGAGCGAGAGGAAGTGGAACCGCCGGTTGGTCCGCTCGGGAGTGCCCTCGCCGGCGAACATCCGCGTCGGATCCTCCTGGGTGCGCTTGAACGGGAAGACCCCCGCCGTGAACGGGAACTCGCCGGGCACGTTCTCGAGCCCGTGCCAGCGCACGAGTTCGCCCCAGTCGCGCGTGCTCGGCAAGGCGACCTTGGGCACCTGCGTTCCGGCGAGCGTCACGTGCCGGGTCGGGACCCGCACGTCGCGTCCGCGCACGCGGTAGGTGAACTCCGGGGCAGTGTAGCGGGACTTCTTTTCCTCCCACGCGGCGAGCTGGCGGCGGATTCCGGGATCCAGATCGGCCAGCGTCTCGTGGTAGCGCTGGCGCAGCACGAGGACGGCGGTGTCGGTGCCGGCCTCGGTGAGCTGCTCGGGCGCGTAGTCGGCGTCGAGCGTCGGCACGGTATCGCCGAGCGCGCCGAGCGCGCGGGCCAGCCCGTCCGCGCGTGCGGCGAGATCGGCCTGGCTGTCGATCCGGCGCTTGTAGCCACGGACCGTCTCGGCGATCTCGGCGAGGTAGCGGGTGCGGTTGCCGGGGATCACCACGGGCACGTCGGCCATCCGCTCCGGCAGGTCCGAGACGGCCCAGCCGCCGCCCGCCTGCTCGTCGACCAGCGCCATCAGCGCGGCGAACAGCCGGTCGACGCCATGGTCGCCGAACCGGCTCGCGGAGCAGAGATGCACCGGCATCTGTTCGAGCGGGACGTCGAACTGTCCGCGGTTGCGCTGGAGCTGCTTGCGCACGTCGCGGAGCGCGTCCTCGGAGCCGCGCTTGTCGGCCTTGTTGATCGCCACGATGTCGGCGAAGCCGAGCATGTCGATCTTCTCGAGCTGGCTCGCCGCCCCGTACTCGGGCGTCATCACGTACATCGAGACGTCGGCCAGGTCGGCGACCGCCGAGTCGCTCTGCCCGATGCCCGCGGTCTCGAGCAGGATCAGGTCGAATCCGGCGGCGCGCAGCACGTGCAGGGCTTCCTCGACGGCGCCCGCGGTCGAGGCGTGGGCGCGCCGTGTCGCCATCGAGCGCATGTAGACCCGCGGTCCGGTGGCCGCGTTCATCCGGATCCGGTCGCCGAGCAGGGCTCCGCCGGTGCGGCGGGAGGTCGGATCGATCGACAGGATCGCGATCGAGCGGTCGGGAAACTGCAGTCGCAGCCGCCGGACCAGCTCGTCGGTCAGCGAGGACTTGCCGGCCCCGCCGGTACCGGTGATGCCGACGACCGGCGCCCGCCCCGGTCCCGCCAGACGGTCGAGGTGTTCGCGCAGCGCGGCCAGGCGCGCGGTGTCCCCGAGTTCGACGAGCCGTTCGGCGAGCGTGATGGTGCGGGCGACGGCGCGGGAAGCGTCCGGTGCCAGGCGCTCCTCGAAGGGCGCCTGGGGGTCGACCGTGGCGAAGTCGGCCCGCGTCATCATGTCGCGGATCATGCCGACCAGCCCGAGGCGCCGGCCGTCCTCGACGGAGTAGATGTGCTCGACCCCGCGACGGTGCAGCTCCGCGGCCTCCTGGTCGGTGATCGTGCCGCCGCCGCCGCCGAAGACGCGCACGTGGCCGCAGCCCCGTTCGCGCAGCAGCTCGACGAGATAGCCGAAGAACTCCATGTGCCCGCCCTGGTACGAGGAGACCGAGATCGCCTGGGCGTCCTCCTCGACGGCGGCCTCGACGATCTCCTGGACGGAGCGGTTGTGTCCGAGGTGGATCACCTCGGCTCCCTCCTGCTGCAGGATCCGGCGCACGATGTTGATCGCGGCGTCGTGGCCGTCGAACAACGAGGCGGCCGTGACGAAACGCAGGCGATGCCTCGTCGTGAAGCGGGAGGGAGAGGGGGCGGAGCCGCGGGTTCTTGTGACTGACATCGACGTCTCCTCGTCGGCCGTCCGTCACCCGGAACGTCCGGGTTCAGCGGCGGCGCTTGCGGCGAATGCGGTCACGATAGGCGACGAGTTCGTCGCGCAGGTGTTCGAGTTCCCGGATCCGTTCGGCGACCTGGTCGATCCGCTCGCCGAGCATCGTGTCGAGGTCGTCGAGCATCGCCGGGGTCTGCCCGCGGGCGAACGAGCGGGCGAGATCGCCGATCTCCTCGAGGGTCAGCCCGAGGCTCTTGAGCCTCGAGATGAAGCGCAGCCGCCCGAGCGCATCGCCGTCGTAGAGCCGGCGGCCGCCGGGGCCGCGGGCGATCGGCTCGAGCAGGCCGAGTTCCTCGTAGTAGCGGATGGTCCGCGGGCTGACCTCGGCGCGGCGGGCGAGTTCCGTGATGTCGAAGGAGTCGGGAGCGCTGGTCTTCACGTGTCCGATTCTAGACATGGTTGCCAGTTTACGTCAACTGTGGGAAGGCGCTCGCCGGATCGTCGTGAACGCTCCCGGGGAAGCACGGGAGCCCGCCGCGGAAACACGTTGCAAGACGGCCGTGGAAAGCGTCAGATCGACGCGGTGTCGCGGCCTGCGCGTGTCCGGTGCCGGGCACCGTCCGGACCACGATGGGGCCGTCGGGGGCGGGCGCGGGGCGGTTGCCGCCCCGCGCTGCGCCGGCGATTCGAGGAGGTCATTGCGATGCGTCGTCGAACGATCCTGCTGCTGGTGTCCATGGTCCTCGCGCTCGGCCCGGTGATCGGCCCTGCGTTCGCCGCCCGGGGGCGCCGCGGTGACGCGCTGCCCGGGGCGGGTCTGGCCACGCTTCGCGTCCACCGGGTGGACGTTCCGGATGCATCGGGCGGAGGGGCGTCGTCCGGTGCCGACGAGACGGGACGGGGCGGGAACGACGCCCGAGGCGAAGACGACGTCCTCGACTTTCCCGACCGCATCGTGCTCGACGCCGCGGTGCTCGAGGCGCTGCGCCGGGTGACGCCGGAGGCGATGCCGGAGCTGCGCGCCGCCGCCGGGATCATCCGGGACCGTGACGGCATCCCGCATCTCTACGCCACCAATCTGCACGACCTGTTCTTTCTCCAGGGATTCGTCCACGCGATGGACCGGCTGTTCGAGATGGACCTGACCCGGCGCCAGGCCAGCGGCACGCTGGCCGAACTGCTCGGGCCTTCCGTGCTGCGGAGCGACGTCGAGCTGCGCACGCTCGGCCTGCGCCGCGCTGCGGCCCGCTCGCTTGCCGCGGCCTCCGAGGACATGCAGGTCGTGCTCGCGGCGTACGCCGAGGGGGTCAACGCGTTCGTCCGTCGTGCCGGTCTGCCGCTCGAGTACCAGCTGCTGGAGATCGGCACGTTCGAGCCATGGACGCCGCTCGACTCGGTGACCGTGACCAAGGCGATCGCCTTCAACCTGTCGTTCGATCTCGACATCGGGCCGACCCGGGCTCTGCTGACCTACCTCGGCACGGGCGAGGCGCTCGGGTTCGACGGCCAGGCGGCGTTCTTCGCCGACGTGTTCCGCGCCGCCCCGTTCGATCCGGCCTCGACCCTGCCGGATGCGGGTGCACCCCTGCCGTGGGTTCCGGTTCCCTCCGCGGCCCGCCGGTCCGCCACTCCGGATTACGGCAGTGCGGTCGCCTCGCTCGCCCCCCGGACGATAGAACTGGCGGGCGAGTATCTCGAGCGCGTGGCCGAGATTCCGCTGCTCGAACCGGCGCTGACGCCCGGCCGCGCCGACCGCGGCAGCAATGAGTGGGCCGTCTCGGGGGCGCTGACGGCATCCGGCCTGCCGCTGGTGGCCAACGATCCCCACCTCGCGCTCAACACGCCGTCCACGTTCCACCAGCTCGGCCTGCGTGGCCCGGGGTTCGACGTGATCGGGAGTGCCTTCCCCGGTGCGCCGCTGGTGATCCAGGGCCAGAACCGCTGGATCGCCTGGGGCTCGACGGTCAACCCGATGGACGTCACCGACGTGTTCCAGGAGCAGGTCGTCCAGGACCCCGATTCGCCGTCGGGCCTGTCGATCGTCCACCAGGACGCCCTCGAGCCGATCCTGCCGATCCCGGAGACGTTCCGGTACAACCAGCCGGGTGACGGCATCCCCGACAACCTCGTCGTCGCCCCTCCGGGGGGCGAGGTCGGCGGCGTGTCGATTCCGCAGGTGACGCTGATCGTCCCGCGTCGCAACAACGGCCCGATCGTCGCGCTGGACATGGAGCAGGGCGTCGCCCTGAGCATCCAGTACGTCGGCTTTTCGGCGACACGGGAACTCGACGCGTTCCTGGCGTGGAATCGCGCACGCAACCTCGACGACTTCAAGCGCGGCTTGCAGTACTTCGACGTCGGGTCGCAGAACTGGATCTACGCCGACGTGATGGGGAACATCGCGTACTTCACCAGCGGTGAGCTGCCGCTGCGCGAGGACCTGCAGGCCGGGCGCGTCGAGGGCCTGCCGCCGGCGTTCATCCGCAACGGGACCGGTGGCAACGAGTGGGTGCCGCTGTCCGGAGACAAGCCGGAGACGCAGGCGCTGGACTGGGAGATCCTTCCATTCGAGGAGATGCCCCAGATCGAGAACCCGCCCGCGGGGTGGGTGATCAACGCCAACAACGACCCGGCGGCGCTGACGCTGGACAACGATCCGCTCAACCAGCTTCGCCCGGGCGGCGGGATCTACTATCTCTCGCCGGGCTACTCGCTGGGCAACCGTGCGGGGCGCATCACGCGCCGGCTCCGCGAGGCGCTCGCCGCCGGACCGGTCGACCGCGCGACGATGAAGTCGATCCAGGCCGACGTCGTCGCCCTCGACGCCGAGGTGTTCGTGCCGCTGATCACCGAGGCGTTCCGGCGCGCGGCGACCGAGGGCGCGCCGGAGCCGCTGGCGGCGCTGGCCGCGGACGAGCGGATCGCCGAGGCGGTCGAACGCCTGTCCGCCTGGGACGGGTGGCAGCCGACCGGCGTGGAGCAGGGATACGACGAGAGCGACGTGGACGGCGAGCGGCTGCCGCCGACCGAAGAGGAGATCGCGGCGAGCATCTCGGCGACGATCTACGCCGTCTGGCGCGGACAGATGGTGAAGAACGTCATCGATGCGCCGCTGACCGCCCGGGGGCTTCCCGTGCCCGGCGACTTCCAGACGATGACCGCGTTGCGGACCCTGATCGATCTGTTCCCCGAACGTCGCGGTGTCGGGTTCTCGGGAATCGACTTCTTCGCCGTCGATGTCGACGGGCTCGAGACGCCGGAGGACCGGCGCGACTACCTGACGCTCGCCAGCCTGGCGTCGGCGCTGGACCTGCTGGCCGGCGAGGCGTTCGAGCCGGCGTTCGGGAGGTCGACCGACCAGCAGGACTACCGCTGGGGCCGGCTGCACCGGCTCGTGCTCGATCATCCGCTCGGCGGCCCGTTCGACCTGCCGCCGGCCGGCGGGGCGATCCTGCCGAGCTTCGAGGACCTGCCGGGCTTCGCCGTCGACGGGGGATTCGACGTGCCGGACGCGTCGAATCACTCGGTGCGCGCCGATGCGTGGGACGGGTTCATGTTCGGCAGAGGTCCGAATCGACGCTACGTCGGCGAACTCGGTCCGGGTCCGCAGGCGATCATGGCCGAGACCAGCCTGCCGGGCGGTCCGAGCGGTGTTCTCGGAAGTCCGTTCTATGCCAACCTCGTCGAGCGGTGGCTGACGAACGACACCTACCCGGTGCGTAACACGATCCAGAAGGTGCTCGACGACTTCGGCGGCGCGCGCCTGTTCGTGCCGGGCGACTTCGATCCGCCGGCACGGAAGGTGCCGCCACGCAAGGGGCGCGGAAGCCGGGTACGCTTCGGGAGCTGACCGCTCGTTCCGGAACGTGGCCCGGCCCTGGCGGCGGGCGGCCATGCGGGCCGCCCGCCGATGCTTTTCGTGCCGCCCGTGGGAGCGGGGGGGTGGACGGACTTGCACGATCCCCCGGGGGAATTGCAAACTGTGCGCGGGGCGGATGGACGGCAGCGGCCGGTTCGGGCGACGGGGCTGCAGGGGAGTGCGGGAAAGTGGCCGAACACGGGGACGGCGAACGGGGCCGTCGCGGCAGTCGCGCCGGTTCGGCGGACGACGGCGAAGGACGCGATGGTATCGACTATCGCCTGCTGATCGAGGGGATCGGGGACCTCGTCGTGCAGGTCGACGCCGAGGGACGTTTCCTGTTCGCCAGTCCGAGCTACTGCCGGCTGTTCGGCAAGAGCAGGGAAGAACTGCTTGGCCGGCACTTCATGCCGCTGGTTCACGAGGAGGACCGCGCGGCGACGGCCGCGGCGATGGAAGCGCTCTACCGCCCGCCCTACTCGTGCTACGTCGAGCAGCGCGCCTGGACGCGCGACGGCTGGCGCTGGCTGGCATGGAGAGACACGGCCCTGCTCGGTCCCGACGGCGAGGTGAAGGCGATCATCGGCGTCGGCCGGGACATCACCGAGCACCGCCGGGCCGAGGCCTGCCGCGGCGAGCGTGAGCAGCGGATCCGCCAGGCGGAGAAGATGCAGACCATCGGCACGCTGGCCGCGGGCGTGGCGCACCAGTTCAACAACCTGCTGATGGGCGTTCTCGGCAACGTCGAACT
>JAJRXN010000441.1 GCA_024276295.1 Acidobacteriota bacterium | reverse complement strand
GAGAGCCAGCGCCAGCGTGCCGCGCTCGATCTTCTTGAGCACGTCCGGCATGTCGCGGTCCTGGACCGACATCACGATCTCGAACGTGAACAGCCGCTCGCGCAGCTTCTGCGCCAGCTCGGCGTCCTTCTCCTCCAGGGCAGCGACGATCTCCTGGCCGGTGGCGCGGCCGAGCGAACCGAGCCGATCGGCGGCCGAACCGAGTCCGTCGACGGGAATCACGACGGTCTCGTCGCTCTGCTCGAGTCGGCTGGCGAGGATCTCGCCGACGTGCACCACCGCTTCCGGGGCGATCTGGCTCATTGCCGCCATGCGGGCGACGATCTCCGCCCTGCGCTCGCTCGGCATCTCGCCGAGAATCCGCGCCGCCTTGTGAGGCGGCAGGAAGGCCAGCACCAGCGCCGTCGTCTGGTCGTTCTCCTCGCCGAGCAGCCGCACGATCGTCCGTGCCGGCGCGTGCGCCAGCCGATCGGGCAGCCGCGGACGCGGGATCGCTTCCGCCGGGTCCGGCTCGTCGATCTCCTCCTCCTCGGCGCCGATGCGCGCCAGGAGCTGCTCGGCCGCCTCGGGCCGGGCCCGCTCGACGAGGCGCCGGGCCTTCTCGCGACCGGCGGTCTCGAGCCCGCGCGTCTGCTGGATCATCTGCTGGAACTCGGCGAGGACCTGCGCGTGTTCGGCAGGATCGATCACGTCGAGCCGCGCGACCTCGGCCAGCACGGTCTCGACCTCGTGCTCGTCGAGCTGGCGCAGCAGCTTCGACGCCGCCTCCTCGCCGATCAGCGTGACGAGGATCGCGGCCTTGCGCATTCCGGCGGTGGTCAGATCGGCCATCGGGGCTCAGCCCTCCTTCTCGTGCAGCCAGACGCGCATCGTCTGCGCCATCCCCTCGGGATGCTCCCCGGCCAGGGCCGTCAGGCGCTGGCGCAGCAGTTCGACTTCGGAGGGCGGTCCCAGCGCGACACCGTCGGCAAGGCCGAGGCCGGTCGTCGGACCGTCGGACGGTGGCTGCAGCAGGAGTCCCAGCGTTCGCAGCATCGGCCGGACGAACAGCACGAACGTCAGCAGGAACAGCAGGATCAGTGCGGGGTACTTGACCAGCGGCAGCCACGAACGCGGATCGAAGCCGCGTTCCGGCGGCTCGGCGACCGGAGCGACCAGCGGGCGCTGGGTGACGGTCACGCGATCGCCGCGCTCCTCGTCGAAGCCGATCGCCGCCTTGACGAACCGCTCGATGTCGGCCAGTTCCTCGGTGCTGCGGGGAACCGGCTTGCGCTCCCCGGTGGCTTGGTCCTGTTCCCAGTTCTGGTCGACGACCACCGCGACGGAGACCCGGCGGACCCGGCCGGCCGGCTCCTCGACCGTCCGTTCGACCTGCGAGTAGCGATAGTTGCTGGTGCTCTCGGACCGCGACTGGGACTCTCCCGCTCCACCCGCGCCGCCGGCTCCGCCGACGTTGGACGCCGTCCCCGGCACACCCCCGGGAACCGCCGGGCCGGACGATCGCTCCTTGGTCTTCTGCTCCGAGATCAGCACGGCGGAATCGGGATCGAACGTCGTTTCCCGGCGCAGCACGCGCTCCATGTCCAGCTCGACGGTGGACTGGACCCGGTATCGCGCCTCGCCGACGACCGAATCGAGTACGCGTGCGATCTTGGCGTTGATGTCCTGCTCGAACGCGGTCTTGAGTTCGATCTGCTTCGAGCCGAGCGCGCCCGCGGCCTCGCCCTCCCCCGACCACAGCACGCGCCCGTGCGATTCGGCGACGTAGACGTTCTCCGGACCGAGATCCTTGACCGCGCCGACGACCGTCCGCACGACGGCCTGGATCTCCTGCGCACCGAGGGAGCTGCCTCCCGACAGGCCGAGCATCACCGAGGCCTTGGCCTGTTCGTCGTCGTCGATGAAGATCCGCTCGCCGGGAAGCACGAGGTGGACGCGGGCCCAGGCGACGTCATCGAGCGACTCGATCGTCCGTGCCAGCTCGTCCTCGAGGGCTTTCTTGTAGCGGACCTCCTGCATCTGCGTCGACTGCGAGACGCTCTCCGAGTCGAACATCTGCGCAAAGCCGAAGCGGCCGGTCGTTCCGATCCCCTTCGCGGTCAGCTCCATCCGCAGGCGGTGGACCTCCTCCTGGGGCACCTCGACGGTCGTCCCGCCGTCACGCAGCCGCAGCGGAATGCCCCGGTTCTGCAGTTCGGTGACGACCGCCTGCGCGTCGCGCGGCTCGAGACCGGTCCGGAGCACCGCCCAGTCGAGCTGCCTGGCCCACCAGACGATTCCCGAGATCGCGGCGAAGGGCGCCACGACCGAAACGACCATCGACAGGCGCTGCCTGAGGGTCAGCGAGTTCCAGGCATCGGAGATCTGCTTGAGCATCTGCGGCATCGTCTGTGCGCTCCCGTTCAGCGGTCAGGCAGGTGATCAGACCTGCAGCTGCATGATCTCCCGGTAGGCGTCGATCAGCTTGTTGCGGACCTCGAGCATCGTGCGGAACGACATGTCGGCCTTCTGCATCTCGAGGATCACCGTGTGCAGGTCGACCTCCTCCCCGGCCACGTAGCGCGCCGCCAGTTCGTCGGCAGCCTGCAGTTCGCCGTCGACCTCGCGCAGCGCGCCTTCCAGCGCCTCGCCGAACGAGGGCCCCTCGTCGGCTGCGGGACCGACGTCCGGCGTCCGTTCGAGGTCGGGACGCTGGACCGGATCGGGGCGCATCAGCTCGCGGATCTGCGGTCCCAGGATCTGGCTCGGTGCCATGGAATCTCCTCCTCGCCGGTCGATCAGCGCGTCATCTCGAGCGCGGCGTCGTTCATGCTGCGGACGGTCTTGACGACGTTGACATTGGCCTCGTAGGCCCGCACGGCGGCGACCATGTCGACCATTTCCTCGGCCGGATCGACGTTGGGGTACGCGACGAAGCCGTTGCCGTCCGCATCCGGATGCCCCGGTTCGTAGCGGTAGACGAACGGCCGCGGATCGGTCGTCACCTGACGGACCGCGACGCCGCGGACCCACGGTGCGATGCCGTCGGCGGCGCGGGAGACGGGCACGGCCTGGACGACCGGCAGGCGCCGGCGATACGGCCCGCCTTCGGCGGTCCGCGTCGTGCGGGCGTTCGCCAGGTTGGAGGCGATCAGTTCCATGCGCGCCCGCTGCATCTCGAGCGCGGACAGCGCGACCCGACTCGCTCGCTGGAGACTCATCAGTTGCGTCCTCCACTCAGCGCCGCCGCGATCTGCCGGAAGCGATTGCGGATCAGCATCGTGGCGACCCGGTAACGACCACGCGTCTGCGCCAGGGCCGACATCTCACGCTCGATGTTGACGTTGTTGCCGTCCGGCCGCGTCGGCAGGCCGCGGACCTCCCTCGGCCGGACGCTGCTCGCCTGGCGACCGGCGCCGATCTGACGCGGATCGCTGGTCACCAGCGTCGAACGACCGTAGTCCGAGCGCCGCGGTTCGAGCGCGGCGGCGAGCGCCTCGTTGAAGTCGATGTCCACGGTGCGGTAGTGCGGCGTCTCCGCGTTGCCGACGTTGGCCGCGATCAATTGCTGGCGGCGACTCATCACGTCGAGGGACCGGCCGAGCCGGTCGATGAACGGCATCGCTGGCGGGGTGACCTTCATCGCGTCGAACTCCTCGGAACTGCGGCGACCGCCTCCGGCGGCGGAGCCTCCATTTCACGAAAACGCCTGAGCTTGTTGCGCAGCGTGCGGACCGAGATCCCCAGCCGCTCCGAAGCGCGAGTGCGGTTCCCGCCTTCCGCCTCGAGCGTCCGCTCGATCAGGATCCGCTCCGCCTCGGCGATCGTCAGCCCGGGGCGCAGCGTTCCGTCGCCGGGCGTCCCGGGTACGGGGGACCAGTCCTCGAGCGACAGGTCCTCGACGCGGATCTCTTCCGCGGCTCCGAGAACCACGGCGCGCTCGATGACGTTGCGCAGTTCGCGGACGTTGCCCGGCCAGGGATGACGCTCCAGCCGGCGGGCGGCGTCGCGCCCGAGGCGCGGCGCCGGCATGCCGATCCGCGCAGCCGCCTCGCGCGCGAACAGCTCGGCGAGCGGCCGGATGTCCTCGGGGCGTTCCCGCAGCGGCGGGATCGACAGCGGAATCACGCTCAGGCGGAAGAACAGGTCGCGACGGAACCGGCCGGCGGCGACCTCCTCGCGCAGGTCGCGGTGCGTCGCGGCGATGATCCGGGCATCGGCGGTGTGGCCCCGTTCGGCTCCGAGCGGAATGACCTCGCGGCTCTCGAGCACGCGCAGCAGCTTGGCCTGTAGTTCGACCGGCAGATCCCCGACCTCGTCGAGCAGCAGCGTCCCGCCGTCCGCGCGGGTGATGTGTCCGTCGCGGTCGCGATCCGCTCCGGTGTAGGCCCCGCGGCGCACGCCGAACAGCTCGGCCTCCAGCAGGCCGGCCGGCAGCGCCGCGCAGTTGACCGCGACGAACGGGCCGTCCGAGCGCCGGCTGCGCTCGTGGACGTGGCGCGCGACGATCTCCTTGCCCGAGCCGCTCTCGCCGAACAGCAGCACCGTGCTGTCGGTCCTGGCGGCGCGATCGGCCCGCTCGAGCAGAGCGCGAAACGTCGCCGACTCGGCGATCACGAGGCGCTCCGTACCGGATCCGGCCCCTGCCCGGTCGACGGTGGCACCGGCCCGCTCGACGGCGCCCAGCAGGCTCGCCGGCGACATCGGCTTGAGCAGGTAGTAGCAGGCGCCCCGGCGCACGGCGCCGACCGCCTCCTCGACGGTGCCGAACGCGGTGACGATCACGACGCGGAGTCCGGGACGGATCGCCATCGCGCGCGAGAGCAGCTCGGTCCCGCTCATGCGCGGCATCCGCACGTCGGTGACCATCACATCCCACGGCCGGGCCCTGATCGCCGCGAGAGCCTCGTCGCCGGCCGCACAGCAGGCGACCTCGTGACCGGCCCGTTCGAGCACGCGGCTCATGCCGAGCCGCATCGCGGGATCGTCGTCGACGACAAGGACCGAGCAGCGCTCCGCCATCAGGCTTCGTCTCCCTCGCGGTGCGGGCCGGCCGTCCGGTCGTCGCCACACCCCGGCGGTTGCACGGGCAGTTTCAAGGTGAAGCAGGCTCCCCCGAGCGGCGACGACCCGACGGTCACCATGCCGCCATGTGCGAGGGCCACGCGCTCGACGACGGCCAGGCCGAGACCGGTCCCGTCGTCGCGCGTGGAGTAGAACGGCTCGAAGATCCGCGACCGCTCGCGTTCCGGGACGCCCGGTCCCTCGTCCTCGACGGTCATCACCACGGTATCCGTCTCGAGGCGGAGCATGATCCGCACCGTAGCGCCCGGCGGCGAGGCGTCGATCGCGTTGGCGACGAGGTTGAGCATCGCCTGGCGGACACCCTCGGGATCCAGCTCGGCGACGATCGCGGCGGCGGGCAGCGACGTTTCGAGTTCGAGGCCACGCGCCTCCGCGATCGGCGCCAGCGACGCGACGACCTCCTCGACCAGCGGCGCCAGGTCGGCCCGGCGACGCATCGTGCGGCCGCCGCGAACGGTGCTCAGCAGATGCGAGACCGTGCCCGACAGGGAGCGCACCGTGACGAGGATCTGCTCGGCGATCTCGCGCTCGCGCGGACGGTCGGCCAGATCCTCGGTCAGCATCGACGCGAACAGCTCGATTCCGCCGAGCGGGTTCCTGATCTGATGGGCGATCTCGGCGACCACCCGGCCGAGGTTCTCGAGCCGCGAGCGCCGGTGCGCGCGCTCCTCGCGCTCGAGCGTCTCGGTGACGTCGCTGACCAGGATCACGGCGGCGAACCCTTCCGGGCCGAGATCGACCGGCGTCGTCCTGACGAGCCAGCACGGCCCGTCGGCGCCGCGCGGCCGCAGGGGCCGTCCGGCGTCCTGCCGTGGGGTGGCCTGCCGGACGAGACACGGATCGAGCATCCAGCCGCCCGGCGTTTCGCTCACCGCTCCCATCGCCCGGGCCGCCGCG
>JAJRXN010000440.1 GCA_024276295.1 Acidobacteriota bacterium | reverse complement strand
TAGTCGCCGTAGGCCTGGAGCCCGTATGTCCCCTGTCCCGTCGAATCGACGATCAGCCTGCCGGACTTCGTCTGCGCAGTGCTCGACGTGTCGAGAAAGCCGCTGGCCGGACGACCCTCGAGACGGCCCGCGTTGAGCGCGTAGCCGGACGCGGCGACCTCGATCCGCGGCGCGAGCGTCTCGGTGCCGATCTGAATCTCGAGCCAGACGTCGCCGTAGTCGGCGAACACCTGCATGAGCGACGTGTAGGCTCCCGGCCCGGGGCCGTCAAGCACCTCCCCGCTGCCGAGCTGCACGCTGAACAGGCCGCCGCTGACCGTCACGGCCTGCGAGTTCGCCGCCAGATGCCGGTCGATCAGGATCTCGTCGCCGGCGTTCTCGGCGTTCCAGAAGCGGAACACCATGTCGAACTCGCCGTCGAGCGGGCTGTCGGATGCATCCCGCAGCACGCCCTGGTAGTGGATCCGGTCCGGCGGGGTCGCGGCGAACACGTGGATCGATGTCCACGCGACAACGGCCGCCACGGCGAGCCGGCACGTCTTCGTCTTCGGTGTCATGGGCGCTCTCCTTGCAAGCCTCACCGGGACGCGTCGCCGGGACGCACGCGCGCGGCCCTCCCCGGCCGGCACGTCATCCGGTGGAGCGGTCGATGGGCAGGTCGAAGCGGTGCCCGGACCGTTACGATCGATCGTTGCGGGGCCGGCCGGCCGGTAGCTGCTCGTAGAGCCGTTCCTGCGCGCGGACCATCGCGTCGATGTCCCACGCGCCGACGCGCCGGCGCGCCGTCTCGCCGAAGCGTGCGCGCAGTGCCGCGTCGCGCAGGAGGCGCACGACGTCCGCCGCCAGACCGGCGACGTCGCCCGGTGCGCACAGGAAGCCGGTCTCGCCCGGCCGGACGGCCTCCGGCGTGCCATCGACCGCCGTGGCGACGACGGGGCGGCCGGCGGCCATCGCCTCGGGAACGACGCGGGGCAGTCCCTCGTGGCGCGAGGTGAGCACGAGCACGTCCAGGGCGGCGACGACCCGCTCGGTGTCACGGCGCCAGCCGAGCAGGCGAAAACGCCCGCCGAGGCCGGCCTCCGCGACGGCCCGCTCGACCTCGCCGCGCAGGACGCCGTCGCCGGCGAGCAGGAAGTGCACCTCGCCGATCTCTCCGGCGACGCGCGCCGCCACGCGGACGAAGTCGACCGGCAGCTTCTGCGGCTTCAGGCACGCGACCATGCCGACCAGCGGCGCGCCTTCCGGAACGCCGATCTCGCGACGCAGCGCGGCCCCTTCACCCGCCTCGACGGCCCGCCGGAACCTGGCGATCTCGATCCCGGAGTGGATCACGGTGAACCGCTCGCGGGGGGCGATCCGCTCGGCGACGCCCGCCTCGACATTGGCCTGCGAGACGGCGATGAACCGGTCGGTAACCCGCGCGGCGAACCGCTCGGCGAGCACGTAGGCCCGCCGCACGGCGGGTGCCTGGTTCGGCGTGAAACCCCAGCCGTGGACGGAGTGGACAACCCTCGGCACGCCGGCGCACCGCGCCGCCAGCCGCCCGAGGATGCCGGCCTTGCTCGAGTGGGTGTGCACGATGTCGGGCGCCAGCCGGCGCAGGCGTCGCACCAGGTCGCGCCAGGCCAGGGCGTCACGCCACGGGTGAACGGGCCGATGCAGCCACGGACACTGCTCGTACGTCAGATCCCCGATCGCCCGTGCGTCGTCGTCGAGCAAGCCGCCGGGACCGGAGACGAGCTGCACCGCGAACCGGGCGCGGTCGAGGTGCTCGCACGTGTACAGAGTGTTCTGCTGGGCGCCGCCGAGTTCTAGGCGGGTGATCACGTGGCAGACGGTCGGCTTCCGGCTCATCGCCCGCGGAGCGCCATCGCCACGCGCTCGGCCGCCTCACGCCCGTCGATCAGCGCCCGCTCCATGTAGCTGTAGGTCCACGCGCCGAAGCGGCCGATCGTCTCGATCCCCGCCTCGGCGAGGCGCGTCATCGCCGCCTCGACGACCGGCGTGCGGGCCTCGTCGTACAGCACGTACGCCGGATCGAGCACCGCGCGGTCGACGTGCACGAACTCCTCGCCGCGACGGATGACGCCCGCCCGCTCGAGTCCGTCGCGCGCCGCGGCGAGCAGCTCGTCGTCACCGGGCAGTTCCTCGCGATCGCCGAACGCGAACTCGACCGAGAGCGACGAGCAGCCGGCAGGCGCCATGGCCCGGCAGACGTTCGACGGAAACCCCACGCGGTAGAACCGGTACTCCGGCTCCGGGAAGTAGACCCAGTGCGCACCGTCGGCGATGGTTTCCCGCGCCACGCCGAGCCCGAGTTCGACGACCCGCGTCCAGCGCAGCTTCCCGGCCATCTCGGCCAGGCTCGTTCCGCGCCCCGGGCAGCCGCCGAGTCCGCGCACCCGCTGCAGCAGGTACGGCAACGGCAGCGTCGAGACCAGCCACTCGTAGTCGATCACCCGCCCCGACGCGAGCACGACGCGCCGCTCCCGCGCATCGATCGAGACGACTTCCGCGCCGAGTTCGAGGTCGTCGGCCACGCGCTCGGCCAGCCGCCCGGGCAGGATGCCGATCCCGCCCCCTCG
>JAJRXN010000032.1 GCA_024276295.1 Acidobacteriota bacterium | reverse complement strand
CGCCGTTGCGGGCGAAGACGAACGCCTCGACGCCTTCCGGGGCGTCGGTCAGGCGGCGCGCCTCGCCTCCGGCGCGCGGAAGCAGGAACACCTGGAGCTTGGTCGCCCCATCCTCGCGCTGGTCCTCGTCCTCGTCCTCGTGGGGCTGGGGACGGAACGTCAGGAACGCCAGCGTCTTTCCGTCGGGCGACCAGGCGGGACGGGAGGCGTCGTCGAAGCCGGCGGTCAGCCGCAGGCTCTCCGCGGGCCGGTCGGCCGGCGGATCGGGATGCGGCGCCAGGTGGATCTGGACGCGCGACTCGCCACGGACCAGATCGGGCTCGGTCAGCGAGAACGCGACCTCCCGCGTTCCGGGACGCAGGGCGGTCTCGAGCGGCCGACGCAGGCCGACGAGATCCTGGATCGTGACCAGATGGGTCTCGGCGGGGGGCAAGATGACAGGGATCTCCGTCGACCCCGGCAGGTGCGCGGCACCGTGTCGTGTGGCACCTCGGCCCGCGGGGCGGGGCGCATTCTACCTTCGTGCCGCCGGCGGCGCCGCGACGCTCGAGTTCTCCTCCTGCCATCCGATAAGCGGAACGAGCCGGTCCACGCATGCCGGCCGATCCTCGTGGGGGCACGATCGCCGATGAACCGTCCCGACGGCTCGGAATCGAGGTTCTTCACGGTTCCGCTCGAGCTGCTCGAGCCCGGCGGACTGCTGCCGTGCGACATCTGGCTTCCGCGCCGGGACGGCCGACCGGTGCGCTATCGCCACGCGCGGCTGGCGTTCGACGAGCGGCACCGCGCGCGGCTCGAGGCGGCCGGCGTCGGCGCCGTGCTGATCGCGTTCGATGACGCCGAGGCCTGGAACCGGCATCTCGAAGGCCGGCTCGGGAAGATCGTCTCGCGGACCGACCTTTCGGTCGACCAGCGCGCGGCGGTGCTCGTGGAAAGCGCCCGCGGCATCGTCCGCGAGATCCTCGAGCGACCGGAAGTGGCGACGGCCCGGCCGCGCCTCGACGTGCTCGCCGGCGCGCTGGCCGACTTCACCCGCGAGCCCGGCGGCTTCGCCGCGATCGTGCGGCTGTTCGAGCACGACTACTACACGTATACGCACAGCGTGCACGTGGCGGTCTACGCGACGGCGCTGGCCGCGGCGTGCGGGTACGGCAGTCCCGCCCAGCTGCGCTCGGTCGCCCGCGCCGCGGCGATGCACGACGCCGGCAAGGTGGGGATTCCGCCAGAGGTGCTGAACAAGCCCGGTCCGCTCGACGATGCCGAATGGCAACTCATGCGGCGCCACCCGCAGGACGGACGCCGCGTGCTCGAGCAGGCGGGCTGGACCGACGCGCTGATGCTCGAGGCCGTCGAGCTGCACCACGAGCGGCTCGATGGCAGCGGATACCCGCACGGCCTTGCCGCGGAACGGATTCCGCTCGTCCCGCGCATCATGATGATCGCCGACGCCTACGACGCGATGACGAGCGACCGTGCCTACATGAAGGCGCTCTCCGGCGTCCGTGCGCTCGAGATCCTCCACGCCGACGAACGGGAACGCTACGGCCAGGACCTCGTCGCCACGTTCATCCGCACACTGTTCGACCCGAGAGAGATCGCGC
Source organism: Acidobacteriota bacterium (assembly GCA_024276295.1). GTDB lineage: Bacteria > Acidobacteriota > Polarisedimenticolia > J045 > J045 > J065. Next base: position 6,581 of record JAJRXN010000032.1, on the reverse strand, counting down.
GGCGACATTGAGCGACCCGGTCAGTCCTCCTCGGGCGGCTCGACGTCGAACGGATCGCGTCGGCGCCAGATCGCACGCAGGATCGCGACCAGGACCAGCAGCACGCCGGCGCCCGCGGGAATCCAGACCTTGAGCCGCGGCGGATCAGGCTCGCGGATCCGGGTCGCCGGATCGCCGATCAGGCTCACGAACGGATAGCCGCCCGCCGGCAGTTCCTCGAGCGCGCGGTCGACCGCGACGCGGATCGTCCTTCCCGCGCCGAGATGCGCTTCGATCCGCTCGACGAGCGCGTCGGAGAGCGCAGGGTCGCGGGCCAGCACGACGACCGAGGCTCCGACGCCAGCGGCCACCGCCCGACTCGCGGCCCTGACGACCGAGGCGGGCGCCGACCCGGCCCATCCGTTGTCGGGGGCCATCACGAGCACCGCCGGACGGACCGCCCGCTCGAGCATGTCGCCGAGCTGGATCGTCGGAACGGGTCCGAGCCGCCGGGAAGACTGCCGCCGGGCCAGTGCCAGCGAATCGACGTCGCTGCCGGCCACCAGCAGCGGCAGCCTGACCGTCCACAGCGTCGCGGGCCGCCGGAGCGCCACGACGACGGACTCGACCGGCATCCGGCCGGTGACGAGCCGCCGGGACTCGAGCCGCCCATGGGCCAGCCTGTCCCACCACCGCGCGGTCCGGGAATCGGCGACGACCGCGGTCTCCGTGATCGCGAGGACGATCCCGCGCCCCTCCTTCTCCGCGACGGCCGGCAACGGAGCGCGGATCAGGGCCTCGAGCGACGGGAGCGATGCCTGGGGCGGGAGCAATCCGGACGATCCGCCGGGAGCCGCGGCCGTGCCGCCGAGCAGCGCCCAGGGCACCGCCTCGAGAAACCCGTCCGGCAGGACGTAGAGCGTCTGCTCGCCTCCCGGACTGCCGAGCATGCCGGCGATCACCTGGCCGCCCCAGCTCGAAGGGCCGCTGTAGCCGCTCTCGTCGTCGATGAGGAACGGCGACAGCTTGGCGAACAGCGCGTCGCCCCGCGGCAGCGCGACCGTCCGGACCCGCGTCGAGTCGGCAACCCACGCGAAGCTCCGACGAAGACCGATGCCGAACACGACCAGGGTCGCGTCCCGACTGGCCAGGGCCCGGCGGATGTCCTCGAGCCCGGGTGCGCCGTCGCCGATCCGCTCGACCGGCCCCGGGCCGCGACGCAGGATGCGCCGGGCCAGGAGCATCGCGGTGCCGGCCTCGGCGCTGCCTCGGGCGGTGCCCAGGTCGCTCACGTCGAGGGCCACTTCGAGCGCACGGCGCTGGAAGGCCGGGTCGACGTACGGCGAATCGCCGAACATCCGGACCTCCTTCCAGGCCGCGACGGCGTCGAGAACCCGCTGGACCGCCTCGCCCGGACCGGCGAGCGCGAGATCGACCGGCGCGGCGTCGAGCAGCGCCTCGGCCGCCAGCGCGGGATCCTCGGCCCTCCGCGCGAGGGCGACCGCCTCGTCGAGCAACGTCCGTGCCTTTTCGTGTTCGCCCCGGCGAGCCGCCAACCCGGCACGGACCATCCGCGCCAGCGCCGCGAGTCCGGGGTCGCGCTGCGGATCGACGACGGCTCTCGCCAGCACGTCGGCCGCCTCGCTTTCCCGCTCGAGGCGTGCGTAGACCCGGGCCCGCAGCAGCGGCAGCGCGGAGCGCGTCCGGCGCGAGAGCGGCAGGATCGCCAGATCGTCGAGGACGTCGAGAGCATCGCGAACGCGGCCCGGGTCGACCGACGCCGAGAGCACCCAGGCGGCGCCGAGTCCCGCCCGCTCGCGCCGCGCGAGCGGGACGCTTCCGTCGCCGAGGGCATCGCGCAGGGCGTCGGCGAAGCGGTCGCGCCCGCTCGGAAGCTGTCCGGAAAACGCCTCGGCCGCCGCCTCGCAGGCGGCCGCCCGATGCCGGTACGGCGCGGCGGGGCTCGCGGCGACACGCGCGGCCGCGCACCAGCGGGCCGCCGCGGTATCGTCTCCCGCGGCGAGCAGGAGATCGCCGATGGCCAAGGCGACCCGCGGACTGGCCTTCGTTCCGGTCGGATCCTCGACGACCGCCTCGAGCCAGGCCAGCGCCGTCGGGGGCCGCTCGCACCGCTCGAACGTGCGCGCGACGAGAAGCGCCGGCTCGAGCAGCACCGGCACTTCCGAGCGCACGCGCTCGACGATCGCCAGCGCCTCGGCACAGCGCCCCTCGCCCGAGAGCAGCGCGGCGTGGGTCAGCTCGAACAGCGGGTCGTCGGACGCGGCGAGCAGGCGACGGGCCACCCGCTGGGGTCCGAGATCGAGCAGCGTCGCCAGCATCGCCGTGGTGACGCGCACCACATCCGGGTCGTCGAGCGACGTCGGGCCGGCCGCCGCCAGCCCCTCGACCAGCACGTCGTGGGCGACGCTCTCGCGTCCCCTCGCCTGTTCGAGTAGGGCGCGCGCCAGCGCACGCGCCAGCGGGTCTTCCGGCACGGCACGGGCGATGTCGGCCTGGGCCGCCGCGAGATCGGCCGAACCGTAGCGGTCGATCGCCGCGTAGACGCCCGCCTCGATCCGCTCGACGAGTCCGTCGGCGGCGCGAGCGGCCGTCCCTCCGGCGGCGAGCAGCGCCAGCAGCACGGTCCCCGCCCTCGCTGTCGCGATCATTCCGGCTCGCCCCATGGTCACCCCGTGCCTCGACACCCCGTTACGATAAGCGATCGATGGCAGCGGCGGGAGCTGCGCCGCCGCCGGGGAGGACCGCCATGTCGATGCGCCTGGCACACACGATGATCCGCGTGGGCAATCTCGAGCGGAGCCTCGAGTTCTACACGAAGATGCTCGGCTTCACGCTGGTCCGCACGAAGGAGGTCCCGGAAGGACGCTTCACGCTTGCCTTTCTCGAAGCGCCGGGCGGCGGAAGCCAGCTCGAGCTGACCTGGAACTGGGATCGCGACCATTACGATCTCGGAGACGGTTACGGTCATATCGCCGTCACCGTCGAGGACCCGGAAAAGGCCTATGACGAGCTGATCGCCCGCGGTGTCCCGCCCTACCGGCCCTCGAACGGACGCTACGCCTTCATCAAGGATCCGGACGGGTACCAGATCGAGCTGCTGCGCGAAGACCTGGCCTGAACCGGGAACGGACGACGGCCGGGCGGCCCGGATCAGGACTCGTCGACGGTGTTCGTGACGTCGGCGCCTTCGGTCTGGGTGCGGCTGGTCGTCTCCTCGCCGCCGAAGCTCCAGGCGTCCGGGCGCTGTTCCTTCACGCCGAGGACGATCTGCAGGTACTCGATGTCGTGCTGGCTCTCGTCGCGGCGCTTTTTCCACACCTCGAGCTGGCGCTGATAGAGCCGGTGGACGTTCTCGCCGTCGCCGAGCAGGGGCAGACTGCGGCGCAGCAGGCTCCAGGCGCGCGCGGGATCGGCGAACAGCGAGGCGATGCCGACGAGATAGACCGCCGTGGCATCGGGCAGATCGGCGAGATCGTCGAGGAAGTCGGGCACGGCGAGAGCGAGTTCCTCGGCGACCGCAGGGTCGCCGATATCCCGCTCGTCCATGATCCGTACCAGCTTCTCGACGTCCACCGGACCTCCTGCCGCAGGCCTCACGATACCGCAGAAAGGAGCGCCCGGGGAGTCACGGACGCGTGACCGTCCTGAGCCGGATCCCGCCCACGAGAGGCGATGCGAGGTCGGCCAGCGCGCGCCGCAGCCTCCGCCCCGCGAGCCGTGCGGAAGGCAGGCGCGCTCCGGCGACCAGGACGCGGTTCTCCCAGCCGATCGCCTCGACGACCAGGCCGCGCCGCCAGCCGCCGAGGACCGCCTGCTCGAGCGTCGACCAGGCGCATCCCGGCTCCGGAAGCAGATTGACCACCACGACACCCCGTGGAGCGAGCAGTCGCGGCAGCAGAGCCGGCAGCGAGCGCCGGCTCGCCTCCGGCTTGACGACGACCCCCTCCCGCTCGACGGAGAGATCGTCGATCACCGCCGCAAGGCGCCCACGCCCCGCACGCCGGACCCAGTCGACCGCGTCGGCCTCGACCAGACGGAGGTCACCGGCCCATCCCGAGGCGACGCGCCGGAAGAGCCGGACATGGCGCAGGTCGCGATCGACGCCGATGATCCGGCTGTCGACGCCGAGTCCGCGCAGCGGAGCCACGAGTCCGCCGGCCGCGAAGCCGAGCATCGCCAGCGGCCCCGGCGGTGCGCACACCGCGGCGGCCGCCGCCACGATGTCGAACGGCGTGCCGGTCGAGCCCGGGGTCCGCGGCAGGACGCTGACCAGGGCATCGGCTTCGCGCACCTCGATGGGAGGTTCGCGTCCTGATCCGGGCGCCATGACGGACTCCCTTCCACGCCTATGATGGGACAGGCTCACGGGCCGGAGGTGACCATGGCATACGGGCGATGCGGGCTGTCGACGGCGGCGGGACTGGCGGGCGTGATGGCGGTGCTGCTGGTCGGCTGCGGCACGCCCGAACCACGGGAGCGGCCCGGTGAGCCGCTCGAAGGCCGTTTCCGCGGCTGGCTCGAGGTGCCCGCGGGAGAACTCCCGTTCGAACTGGTCCTGCGCCGCGAGGGCGATGCCCTGCGCGCCGAACTGGTCAACGGCGCGGAACGTGCTCCGTTCGCCACGATGGAGCGCTCTGCGACCGGCCTGGTGTTCGCGATGCCGCACTACGACTCGCGGCTCGTGGTCAGCGTCTCGGCCGACGGACAGCGGCTCGACGGCTTCTGGGAACGACGGACACGCGGCCGGAAGCCGTTCCGGCTCGCGCTCCACGCGCTCCGCTCGGAAGCGCCGCGCTTTCCGCCCCTGCCGGCCGCCGGGCCGCCCGCGCACGAAGAGCTTTCCGGCCGGTGGGAGGTCCGCTTCGCGGATTCCGACGAGCCGTCGATCGGTCTGTTCGAGGCCGATGCCGACGGATCGGCGCGCGGCACGTTTCTCGCCGCGAGCGGCGACGAGCGCTTTCTCGTCGGACGGTTCGACGGCCGGGTACTGAGGCTCTCCGGGTTCGATGGCGCCCGCGCCGTGCTCGTGCGCGCCACGCTCGACGACGCGGGCCGTCTGGCGGGCGACCTGTGGTCGAGGGACACCTACCACGCGACCTTCACGGCCGAACGGCTTCCCGAAGACGTCGACCTGCTGCCCGACGGCTTTTCGCTCGCGCGCTGGAGCCCCGCGGTCGTGCTCGACGACCTCGTGTTCACGACGCTCGAAGGGACGTCGGTCAGCCTCGGAGACGACGCCTTCGCGGGCAAGGTGCGGGTGATCGAGATCTTCGGCACCTGGTGTCCGAACTGCAACGACGCGATCGTCGATCTGGTGCGGCTCGACCGCGAGTACCGCGACCGCGGCGTGTCGATCGTCGGCGTGGCGTTCGAACTCGAGGACGACGCCGAGCGCAACCGGAGACTGGTCAAGGCGTTCCGCGACCGGTACCACGTCGACTTCCCGCTGCTGCTCGGCGGGACGGTCGACCAGGCGCGATCGCGCGAGGCGCTGCCCGGCCTCGAGGGTGCCCTCGCCTATCCGACGATCCTGCTCGCCGACGGATCGGGACGCGTGGCGGCGGTCCACGTCGGCTGGGCGGGCCCCGCGACCGGCGAGGCGCACGACGAACTGCTCCTCGAGTTGCGACGCCGCATCGAGGAGCTGCTCGCCGGCCGGTAGAACGCCCGGCCTGCTGAGCATGCACCGCAGGAAGGCGCGGGCCGCGCGGGCGACGCGACGATCGCGGCCCATACTCACCGTGCGACGAAGGCACCGCGACCGATTCGACGACTCCTTATTCGGCGCCCGGTGACCTTTTTCTCTACCCGCGGAGTGACGTGGAGCGGAGATCGGAGAGCTGCGAAATCACTCGTCGCCCTTTTCCTCCTCCCCTTCCCCGGAACCGGTCTCTCGCTTCACGTCACGCCGTACCCGTAGAATGTCGGCATGGTGTCCAGGGGCAGGTGGGGGACCGTTCCACTCGCGCTGGCGGTCCTCGCCTCTGCGGTCTCGGTGGCTGCCGTCGACGATGCGATGCTCGCCGCACGCTATGTCGAAGCGGCTCGTCTGGTCCGCGACGGCGCTCCCGAACGCGCACTCGGCATTCTCGAGAAGCTGGCCGACGAGCGTCGCGACTCGGTCCCGGTTCACCGGGCCATCGCGCTGCTCGCGATCGAGACCGGCACGACCGACTCTTGGCGCCGGACGCTTCGCGCCCGTGTGCGGCGCAGCGCCCGTGACGTCGGCGCGAGTGTCGGACTGTCGATCATCGAGAACGCCCGCGGCCGGCGCTCCGAGGCCCATCGTCTCCTGCTGACCGTCCTCGGCGCCGATGGACGCCACCCGCTGCTCGCTCCGCTCCTGCTCGACACGACCGGCAACGCGGCCGGTCTGCTGTCCTGGATGAAGCGGCGGCAGGCGGTGCTTCCCCATGACCCGGACTTCGCCGCCCTGCGCGCGCGGCTGCTCCTGACGCAGGGGCGGATCAGGGAAGCCCGGGAGGTCGTCGAGGCCGCGGTCTCGCGTGATCCCGAGCATCCGGATCTGCTGCTGCTGTCGGCACGCCTGAACGCCGCGGCCGGAAATGCGCGCCGTGCCT
>JAJRXN010000003.1 GCA_024276295.1 Acidobacteriota bacterium | reverse complement strand
CTCGTAGTCGATCACCCGCCCCGACGCGAGCACGACGCGCCGCTCCCGCGCATCGATCGAGACGACTTCCGCGCCGAGTTCGAGGTCGTCGGCCACGCGCTCGGCCAGCCGCCCGGGCAGGATGCCGATCCCGCCCCCTCGCGGATACCGGAAGCGCGGGTTGTAGCCCATCCCGTCGTTGCGGACGCCGAGCGCCCCCCGGACCACCTGCTCGAGGCTCGGTCGCGGCACGGCCCAGGCGACCCACTCGGCCGTGATCTCGTCGGGGTCGCGACAGAACAGCTTGCTGTTGTACGGGAGCATGAACGCTTCGGCGATCGCGTCGCCGAACACGGCGCGCGCCCAGGCGCCGAACGGCATCCGGTGGTCCGTCGGTGGCGCGGCGCGCGAGGTCTCGACGAAGTCGACCAGGCAGCGTGCCACGACGTCGGCCGGCAGGCCGCTCAGGTTGGCCTGGAACGGAAACGCCAGCTCGACGCCGTGGCTGTGGATCCGCGCCACGCGGTCGATCTCGACCAGCTCGTCTCCGACGAGGTCCTCGACGAAGGCGATCGTCTCCGGATCGCGCAGGTGCAGGTAGTGTCCCGTGAAGTCGAACGTGAATCCGTCGCGACGGCGCGAGCGGCAGAGCCCCCCGGGCGCCTGCTCGCGCTCGAGCACGAGCCGGGGAACGTCCGGCAGTCGCCGGGCGAGATGCCAGGCGGTCGCCAGACCGGCCAGTCCGCCGCCGAGGATCACGATCATCCGTGGCCTGCTCCCGGAGCCCCGATCCGGCCCCTAAACGTATGGATGCATTCTGCCCGCCCACACCGCAAGCGTGAACACCGACCAGAGAGCGCGGTCGGCGGCGATGCGACGCGAACGGTGGGCGGTGACGAGGCGCTCGACCGCGGCGACGTCGACCAGTTCCCGGGCCGGCTCGCTGCGCACGGCATCCTCGAACGTCGCGGCCAGCGGTCCGGTCAGCCAGCGGCCGGCCGGAAACTCGAAGCCCTGCTTCGGCCGCGCGGCAAGCGAAACCGGCAGCCGCGGCAGGGCGACGTCGCGCAGGACCTGCTTGCCGCGTCCCCCGCGACGCAGGAGCGGCTCGGGTAGCCGCAACGCCAAGTCGACCACGTCCTCGTCGAGAAACGGCACGCGCACCTCGAGCGAGGCGGCCATGCTCGCCAGGTCGACCTTGTGCAGCATCCGCTCCGGGAGCGTGACCGTCAGGTCGGCGAGCAGCATGCCCGACAGGCCGTCACCTTCGCGGTCGATCGCGGCCGTCACGCCCGGCGGCGGCGGCACGTCGCGCCGCAACGGTCCGGCGAGCAGTCCGACGGCCCGTCCGGGGGGGGCCGCGACCGCCTGGAGCGCACGCCAGCGCTCGGGACCGTCGAGGGGCGCCGTCGCCGCCAGCCGCCGGAGCCGGCGCACGAGGTCTCCCCCACGCCCGGTGCGGCTTTCCGGCAACGCGGCGAGGAGCGGACACAGCGCCGCCAGCGTGGTTCGGCCGACCCACCCGGTCAGCTCGCGGCAGTCCTCGACCCGGTACTTGTCGTATCCCGCGAAGAGTTCGTCGGCGCCATCTCCGGACAGCGCGACCGTCACGTGCCGGCGCGCGAGGCGCGAGACCAGGTACGTCGGCACGAGCGACGGGTCGCCCAGCGGCTGGCCCGGCCTGCCGACCACCTCGAGGATCGCTTCTCCGACCTCCGCCGGCGTGACGACGAACGGCGTGTGCCGCGTGCCGAGATGTCCGGCCACCTCGCGCGCCCAGCGCGACTCGTCGAACACCGGCTCGTCCTCGAAGCCGATCGAGAACGTCGCCAGCTCGCGCCCCGTCTCACGCACCAGGGCGCAGAGCGCCGACGAATCGAGCCCCCCCGAGAGCAGCGCGCCGAGCGGAACGTCGGCGACGAGCTGCCGTTCGATCGCCGCCTCGAGCGCCTGCTCGAGCAGGCCCCGCGCCTCGGCGGCGTCGACCGGTTCGCGGCGCGGCTCCGGGCGCCAGAAGGGCGTCACCTGCGGCTGCCCGCGTCCGTCCCATCGCAGAAGGTGGCCGGCCGGCAGCACGCGCGCCGCGCGGAACACGGTCCGGGGCGCCGGCACGAAACCGAGCTGCACGCAGGTCGCAAGCGCCTCGGCATCGACCCGGCGGTCGATCGGCCCGCCCTGCATCAGCGGGCCGAGTTCCGAGGCGAACCACAGCGCGCCGTCGTCGCCGAATGCCCAGCACAGCGGCTTGATGCCGACCCGGTCACGTACGAGCGTCAGCAAGCCGCTCCGCTCGTCGAGCAGCGCGAAGGCGTACATGCCGCGGACGCGCTCGAGCGCCCGCTCGACGCCCCAGCGCGCGCAGGCCGCCAGCAGCACCTCGGTGTCGGAGCGGCCACGGAACCGCTCTCCGAGACGGGTCAGCTCGTCGCGCAGGGCATCGGCGTTGTAGATCTCGCCGTTGTAGACGATCGCGACGCCGGACGGGTGACGCATCGGCTGTCGGCCGGCCGGGGACGGATCACGGATCGCCAGCCGCCGGTGGACGAGCGCCCCCCGGCCGGCGACCAGCTCGCCCGCGTCGTCCGGCCCCCGGTGCGCCAGCGCCTCGCCGACGGCGGCGAGGCGGCGATGCTGGTCGTCTCCGACCGGCCCCTCGGGACGCACGAGACCTGCGAAGCCGCACACCGCGCCTCCCTACAGGCTCATGTCGATCGACCGCAGCCAGACCGCGGTGACCAGCGCGGCGAGCACCAGTCCGCCGATCACTCCCAGCGCCACCGCCTGCGGCGAGATCATCACCGCGACGGCCGCCACGCCGAGCAGCGCGCTGACGGCGACGTTGACGCGCACGGTGGCGCGGGTCGAGAGCCTCCACTTGCGCAGCCGGAGCGCGATGTGGTCGGGGCTGCCGAGCATCACCGGCATCCCGCGCCGCCAGCGGATGTACATCACGAACAGCATGTCGAACAGCGGCACGCCGAGGATCATCAGCGGCGCAATGGCGCCGATGCGGTGGACCAGCGTGTAGTCGTTGATCATCGCCAGCGCACCGAGCAGGAACCCGGCGAACAGGCTGCCGGTATCGCCGAGGTAGATCCGCGCCGGCTCGACGTTGTGGCGCCGGAAGCCGAGCAACGCGCCCGCGAGCGCGAGCCCGACGAACGCCGTCGACTCGCGACCGGCCGCCAGGGCGATCCCGCCGAAGCACAGGGCCGCCACGGCCCCGACGCCGCTCGAGAGGCCGTCCATGATGTCGATCAGGTTGAACGCGTTGGTCGCCGCGAGAATCCACAGCACGGTCAGCGGCAGGGCGACCCACTCCGGCAGGAACACGAGCTGGATCCGTACGCCGGCCTTGACCAGCACCAGCGTCGCCAGGAGCTGCCCGGCCAGCTTGGCCTTCGGGGAGAGCGAACCGAGATCGTCGATCAGGCCGAGCACCAGTACGATCGCCGATCCGAGCAGGACCGCGAGGATCTCCTGGCCGAAGCGATACGTCACGCCGAGAGCGACGAGCACGCCGAGGGCGACGGCGAGGCCCCCGAGATAGGCCACCGGCTCCTCGTGCCGCTTGAGCCGGCCGTCGGGCCGGTCGACGATGCCGAAGCGGACCGCCGCCTCGCGGATGCGCGGCGTGATCGCGTTCGCCGTGACCCACGCGATGACGAACGCCAGCCCGGCCAGCCCGAGGGTCGTCGGGTCGGCAGCGCTCACGGGGTGGCTCCCCGGAGAGCCGGCGCGCGCCAGACGCCCCGCAGCGGGACGTCGTGCCTCCAGGCGCCCCACGCGCCGCGCCGCCCGCGATCACTGCGGCGCTTGCGCCAGGCGCGGCGGAAGGTCTCGCGCAGACGCCACAGCTCGCCGAGCACCGACGGCCGCGTGGCGAGCAGCAGGCCCCACTGGGCGAACTCGCGCGCCGCGACGAACGGCAGGTCGACGAGCAGCGCCGGCAGCCGGTCGTGGCGCAGCATCGTGAGATAGCGGTTCTTGACGATGTGGGCCAGCACCGGCGTCGGCCGGTCGAACATCATGCCGAACCTCCCGCGCCGCTCACCGCCGCCGCGCAGGTGCACCGCCTCGGCATCCGGGACGTGCACGGCCTTCCAGCCGGCGCGCCAGGCCCGCCAGGCGACCTCGAGATCCTCGTAGTAGGCGAAGAAGTCCTCGTCGAAGAACGCGCCGTCGTCGGCGACGTCCTCGATCATCGCACGCCGGTAGACCGCCGCCGCCCCGCAGGCGCCGAGCACCGGTCCCGCGACGTCGCGTGCCGGATCGGGCGGAAGACCGAAACCGCGGTCGATCGGACGCCGGGAGCGGGCCAGGAACTGCCCCGTGCTGTCGATGGTCGTGCCGTCGGCACGCACCAGCCGCCCGGCGACGATCCCGACGCGCGGATCGTCGAACGCCGGCAGGGCCCGCTCGAGAAACGTCGGCGAGAGCCGCACGTCGGGATTGAGCGCGACGACGAACGGCGCGGACGTGATCGCGATCGCGCGGTTGTGTCCCTCGGCGTAGCCGGTGTTCTTCTCGTAGCAGACCACCTGGACGCGACCGCCGAACGCCCGGTCGACCCGCCAGGGCGTGCCGTCGCGCGACGCGTTGTCGCACACGAGAACCTCGACCGGCCCGACGGTCTGGGCCAGCGCCGACGTCACGGCGTCCTCGACCAGCTCGGCCGAGTTCCAGGTCAGCACGTGGATGCTCGCCACGGGGCGCTGCGCAGAGGTCATCGGAGGTTACCGTACGGGCCGTGCCGAAGGCGGGTCAAGGCCCGGCCCCGTCCGCGACGTCGAGTCTCCCGGCGAGCCGCTCGAGATCGCGCCGTTCCCAGTCCTCGATCCGCAGCAGCGCGGCGTCGCGCGGCGTTTCGGGCGAGACCCCGGCGAGCCGCGCCCGGCGCTCGTCGAAGGCCGCCAGCTCCTCCCGCGCCTCGTCGATCCGGCCGGCGTCGGCGAGCAGGCGCACCCGATCGAGACGCGCGCCGAGGAAGTCCGGCTCGTCGGCCAGCGCGCGGTCGAACCAGCGCGCCGCCGCATCGACCTCGCCGACCAGCACCGAGAGCCGGCCGGCACGACGCATCGAGAACACGTCGTGCGGCTCGAGAGCCACTGCCCGCTCGAACGCGTCGCGGGCGGCCTCGCAGACCTCGCGCTCCGCGAGCGGGCCCCGGCACGCCGCCTCGAGCACCCGGCCGTGCTCGCGCCAGGCGGGCGCGCCTTCGGGAAATATGAGCGTCGCCCGGGTCGTGCGGTCGAGCGCGGTCGCGATCCGGACCGGGGGTGGACCGTCCGCGGTGCGCGCCGCCGCGATCCAGCTCGCGGCGCGTGCCGGGTCGATCGCCGCGGAAAGCACCGGGTCGCCGGCGCGGCGCACGCGGTCGGCCAGATATGGACGCACCTCGAGACCGGCGAGCGCGAGCGCCACCGCCAGCAGGGCGATGACGCGACCGCGCGGCGTCACCGGCCAGGCCGACTCGGGGACCCCCTCCTCGCGCCGCTCCGCCAGCGCCGCCCCGAGGGCGACCGCGAAGAGCAGCGCCACCGCGGGGCGGTCGGTCAGCAGATCGTCCACGAGCGCATGGGCCGCCAGCGCGGCCAGCAGCACCAGCAGCCCGAGCCGCTCGGGCTCGGCCCGTCCTGCCGCGCGTGCCCTGCGCCAGGCGGCGCTTCCGGCAAGACCCAGGCCGGCGAGCAGCGCCAGCCCGCCCGGCAGGCCGAGGGCGAGCAGCGCTCCGAGCGGATCGGAATGCGGACCGCGAAACACCTTGCCGAACCGGGCGACGGCGGTCGGATCCTCGATGGCGAACGCCGGGGCCCGGGCCGGGAAGCCGCCCGGACCGAAGCCGAGCAGCGGACGCTCGGCGAGCGCGTTGACCGAAGCGCTCCAGATGCGCGCGCGGGACCACGCGTACGGATCCTCGCGGGCCGCAAAGCGCCAGCCGAGCGCGGCGACGCCGACCACCGCGGCGAGCACCAGTCCGGCACCGACGGCGCGGCGCGCGCGCCGGGGCAGCGGCAGGCTCGCGGCAGCGACCCCCGCCCCCCCGAGAGCCAGCAGCGTGGCCCGGGCGAGCCCCGAGAGTCCGGCGAGGACGAGCGCCGCGCTCCAGACCAGCCGGCCGGAGGCAGGACGCCTGTCGGCCAGGGCCGCGACCCCGAGGCCGGCTCCGACCGCCAGCATCAGCGTGCCGAGATGTCCCGGGTGCAGGAAGTCGGCCGCGGGGTCCCGCCCGGACGCGACATGGAGCGGCGCGGACAGCGAGGCCAGGTCGAATCCGGCCGCGAGCGCCGCACGCTGGCCGAACCAGACGAGTCCCATCGCCGAGGCTCCGGTGGCGGGAAGCACGAGGACCAGCCGGCGCCAGGCGGCGTGCCGCGCGGCGAGCGCATGCGACAGCACTCCGGCGGCGAAAACGCCGAGCAGCGCCCCGAGTCCGTCGCGTGCCGCCGCGGGATACGGCGCCAGCGCCGCGGCGAGCAGGGCCCAGCCGCCGGCACCGGCGAGCAGCAGTCCGGCCAGCCGCGGGCGTGCCGGCGGCCAGACGACGTCACGCAGCGGGCCGAGGGCGCCCGCGGCGAGCGCCGTCCCGAGGCCCGCGGCGAGCAGCGCCTGCCGGCCGAGGCGCACGCCGGGCAGGGCGCCCCCTTCGCCCCACAGCGAGTAGAGCAGCAGCAGGCCGAGGGCCACGGCCGCAGGGGGGGCGGAGCCGGCGCTGCCGACGCGAACGAGCACCACCAGCGCCAGTGCGAGCCCGGCGACCAGCAGCAGGTCGTCCCAGCCGCTCCAGCGGGTCCTCAGCGGCCGGGCGACCTCGCCTCCGTAGCCGAGGGCCTCGTCGAGCAGGCCGCCCCGCTCGAGGGCCCGTTCGATCCACCGGCGCCTGGCGGTGAGCTGCGCGTCCGCCGGATGCCGGCTTTCTGCGAGCGTGAGCGCGCGCCACGCGGCGGTCGGCCGCCCGGCACGCAGCTCGAGGTCCGCGGTCGCATGCCACGGCGAGGGGCTTTCCGGATCGAGCCGGCGGGCCAGGACCAGCCAGCCCCGGGCCTCGTCCAGCGCGTCGGGACCCCCTCTGGTCGACGCCGCCAGATCGAGGCGTGCGGAGTCGACCAGCCGCCGGGAGTCGAGCATGCCGAAGCGGGCCGCCCGGCGCGCCTCGGAGCGGGCCGAGGCGTCGTCTCCTGCCACGGCCGCCTGTCGCCCCCGCTCGAGGGCGCGGCGGGCGAGCGCCTCGCCGCCGAGGACCAGCCCGCCGGACGCGAGAGCGAGGACCACGACGGTCACCGGAAGCCGCGGCGGCGGCGCCGAGGGCGTCCCGTCCCGACGCCCGGCGAACGCGAGACCGGCCAGCAGGGCGGCCGGCACGGCCACCCCCGGCAGGTAGAGCGTGAAGTCGGCGAGGTTCTGGACGACGAACGCGAGCACGGCGGCGGCCAGCCAGGGGCGGTCGCCGAGTACGCCGGCACGCAGCCTCCGCAAGAGCACCACGCCTCCGGCAGCGAGCAGGGCGAGCCACGGCAGCCCCCCCTCGGCGACGAGCTGCAGCCAAGAGTTGTGGGCGTAGGCGGTCTCGACCTCGCCGGGCCTCCGCACCTGCGGGTAGACCGAACGGAAGGCCCCCGGCCCGACGCCGGTCACCGGCGTGCGAAGCGCGACGACGACCGCTCCACGCCAGTTGCCGGCGCGTTCGGCGAGCGAACGCACCACGCCGGCCGCGGCATCACTTCGCAGCGCGATGCCTCCCGCTCCCGCGATCAGGGACACCGCGACGGCCGCGAGCACGAGGTGCCTGCGGCCGCGACGCCAGAGGGCGGCCAGCGGGACGAGCAGTCCGATCATCAGGGCGAGCAGCGCCCCGGCCGAGGCCGTCAGCACGAGTCCGGCCGCGACGGGCAGGATCGCGAGTGCGGAAGCGAGCCGCGCCCCGCGACGACGCAGCTCTCCGTCGGCGGCCAGAGCCATCAGTGCGAACAGCGCGAGGACGAGCAGGCCGCCGAGGGCGGCGGGCACCGCGTGCGTGCCGTACGGGCGTCCCTGGGCGAGCCGGACGGCGAACGCCTCGGGCAGTTCGAGACGGCGCACCGCCTCGATCTGGAGATCGATCAGCAGCGCCTTCTGGGCGACGGCCAGCAGGCCGAGGGCTGCGCCGACCGCGCCGACCGCGGCCAGCATCGGCGCGCGGTCGGCGCCGTCGGTGCGCCAGGCCAGCGCGAACGCCGCCGCGACGAGGACGAACCGCGAGACCGTGACGGCGTAGAGGCCGGGCGCGAGCGTCGAGGCCGCCGCGAGCAGCGCGAGCGCGAGACCGGCGAACGCCGGCCCGCGGCGAAGCGGCCGGCGCGCGGCGAGATGTCCGGCGAGCAGCAGCAGGGCGACGAGCGGGCCCGTCTCGGAGAAGACCTCGGGAGGCAGTCCGGCCGCGAGCGCCGCGGCGACCGCCGCGCATGCCGCGGCGAGACGCTGTCCTATGCGCGACCGGTCGCTCATGCGCCGGCATTCTGGACGATCCTGCCGAGAAAACGTAGCGGGCGGCCGCTTCCGGAACCCGTCGGCCGGACGTCCGGCGCGAATCGGCGGAACAGGTCCCGCTGCTACCGTTCAGGCGAAGCGGTGAATCCGCCGTTGGCGAGGATGATGTCGTTCTCGAACACGAGTCGGGTCGCGGCGGAGATGTCGGCCGGACCGTCGAGACCGTCCTTGCCGTAGCTCTCGACCGTGTAGCTGCCGTCGGCGGCGTGATAGACGAACGGATGGTTCCAGCCGTCCTCGGATTCGACGTTGCGGAACAGTCCGTTGCGGCCGACGACGTCGACCAGTTCGCTCGCCGAGATGCCGTCCGCCGGCAGGCGACCGATGTCGCTGTCGTAGGCCTGGATCGCCGCGCCGAGATTGCGCATGTCGGCCATCGTGCGCGACTGGCGGCTGCGGTCGAGCGCCTGCATGACGTTGACGACGGCGATCGCCGAGATGATGCCGATGATCGCGACGGCGATCAGCAGTTCGATCAGGGTGAAACCGCGAATGGTCTGCCGGGCCTGGGCGAGCGCGTTCGTCGTCCGGGACGACTGGGCGGTGCTCGTCATGGCGTCCCCTCGCTCCCCCGTATGGAAACAGCACCCCGGGACGAAAACGCGGGGCGCGGCACGTGTGACGGTGACCGCGCCCCGCGCAAGAGTCGGCCGGTTGCCTACTGCTGGCGGCCCTCAGGCCACTGCGTGAACGAGCCGTTGCTGAAGCAGATGTCCTCGTCGAACGACGTCGTGGTGTTTCCGGAGACGCAGCCGCCGTCCGTGCCGTCCTTGCCGTAGGACTGGAGCGTGTACTCGCCGCCGTTGGCATCGGTCTCGGCCTGGAAGGCGTTCCGCCAGCCGTCCTCGGCCGGGACGTTGCGCACGTAGATCGGCTCGAGGTAGGTCTCGACCGTCGACGCGACGTCGCCGCTCTGGCCCTTCGGGTAGAAGTTGTTGTCGACCGCGTACGACTCCATCGCCGTGCCGATCGTCCGCATGTCGGCCATCGTGCGCTTCTGCCGGCCACGATCGATCGCGTTCAGCAGATTGGGAATCGCGATGGCCGCGATGATGCCGATGATCGCCACGACGATCAGCAGCTCGATCAGGGTGAATCCACGGTCCTTCCTCAGCATGCGAGAAATCCTCCTAGAGTTGACAACCCGCCTCCCTTGAAGCAAACCGGGTGCCAGCTCGGGGCAGGGGCGCCGGGCCCCTCAAGTTGCTGCATAAAAAGAGGTTGCCATTTCGTCCGGCCACATCGTCCACCACCCGGTGACGCGAGGCGACCCCGTACGGAAACAGAGTGACACGGAACGTCACTCCTCGCCGGACGCGCCGCGCGGCGGGCCGGCGGCGGTGGCGCCGGCGGAGTCCTGGTCGGCGGTGCGACCGGTCGTCAGTCCGAACTTCTTGGCGAAGTACCGGAAGGAACGGAACGTCATCCCGAGCAGCTCCGCGGCGCGCTTCTGGACCCCCTCGGTCAGGGCGAGCGCCGCTTCCATGTAGCGTCGCCGCTCCTCGTCGAGATGCACTTCGAGGTCGAACCCGGCCGGGATCTCCACCGGCGCCACCGGTCCCCGGGCGGCGGCGAGCACCTCGGCGGGCAGCGTGTCGGCCGTCAGGCGATCGCCCGGCGCCAGCGCGACGGCGCGCTCGATGACGTTCTCCAGCTCGCGGATGTTCCCCGGCCAGTCGTACGAGGCGAGCGCCTCGAAGAACGCGGGATCGATCACCGGCTCGCCCCGCCCCATGCGCGCCGCGTGACGCCCCGCAAAGCAGCGCACGAACTCGGGGATGTCCTCGCGCCGCTCGCGCAGCGGCGGCATCCGGACCTCGATCACGTGGATCCGGTAGTAGAGGTCCTCGCGGAAGCGGCCGGCCTGGACCAGTTCCGGAAGGTCCTGGTGGGTGGCGGTCAGCACGCGTACGTCGACCGGGATCTCGCGGTTGCCGCCGACACGGCGGATCCGGCGCTCCTGGAGGAAGCGCAGCAGCTTGACCTGCATCGCCATCGGCATGTCGCCGATCTCGTCGAGGAACAGCGTGCCGCCGTGGGCCGTCTCGACCAGTCCGCGGCGCGAGAGATCGGCGCCGGTGAACGCGCCGCGCTCATGGCCGAACATCTCCGATTCGAGCAGCTCGGCGGGGATCGCGGCGCAGTTGATTCCGACGAACGGCTGATCGGCTCGCGGCGAAGCGCGGTGGATCGCCCGCGCGACGACCTCCTTGCCGGTCCCGGACTCGCCGGTGATCAGCACCGTGCTGTCGGTCGGCGCGATGCGGGCGATCAGTTCGCGGACGGCGTCGATCGCCGGGTTGCGACCGACCAGGTCGCGCTCGACGGCCAGCCGGGTGCGCAGCTCGCGGTTCTCGTCGGTCAGGCTGCGATGGCGCAGCGCCCGCCGCACGTGCAGCCGCATCTCCTCGACGTCGAACGGTTTCTCGAGGTAGTTGACCGCGCCGTGGCGCATCGCCTCGACCGCCGACTCCTTCGACCCGTAGGCGGTGATCACGATCGACGGCACGTCGGGGTGGTTCTCGGAGAGGTGGCGCAGCAATTCGACGCCGCTCATGCCCGGCATCGCGAGGTCGGTCAGCACGAGGTCGGGCGTGTCGCCGGCGATCAGGCCCACGGCCTCCTCGCCGCCTTTCGCCGTGACGACCTCGTGGCCGTCACCGACCAGGACGGCCCGGATCATCTCGCGGATCCCGGCTTCGTCGTCGACGACGAGTATCAGCGCCATGCGGGCCCTCTCGGTTTCACCGTTCCGTCGCGGTGCGCTGCCGTTCCACGTGCGGCGCCGCGGCCCGGGGCAGGATGAAGCGGATCTCGGTGCCCCGCTCCGGGCGGGAAATCACCTGCACGTCACCGCCGTGCTCCTCGGCGATGCGGTAGACGACCGCCGCGCCCAGGCCGACTCCGCCCGGAAAGTCGCCACTGAACGGCTGAAAGTAGCGCCGGACGGCGTCCTCGTCCATCCCGCAGCCCTCGTCACGGAACGCGATCAGGACCTGGTCACCCGCCTGACGACGGACCTCGATCGTCAGCGTGCCTCCGCGGGGCATCGCCTTGAGGGCGTTGCCGGCGAGGTTCCAGAACACCTGCCGCAGCCGGTCGGGGTCGGCCCGGGCCCACACCGGGCCGTCTGGCGCCAGCACCTCGACCCGGTGGCCCCCGTCGAGTTCCGGGCTCTTCTGCAGCAGGCGGCCCATCTGTTGCATCAGGCCGGTGATCTCGACCGGGTGCGGCCGGAACGGCCCGGGGCGCGCGAACTCGAGAAAGTCGCGGATGATCCGGTTCAGCCGCTCGGTCTCGCGCCGCGTGACGTCGACCAGCTCGCGCCGGGTCTCGGCCGGGGTCTCCCCGCCGAGCACCTGCACGCACCCGCTGATCGCGGCGAGCGGATTGCGCAGCTCGTGGGCCATTCCGGCGGCCATCTCACCGAGTGCCGCCATCCGTTCGCGGAGGCGGACCTGCTCTTCGAGCGAGGCGATTTCGGTCAGGTCCTGGAACACGACCAGCCAGCCGGCCTCGCCCGAGGACGCGCCCCGAAGCCGCGAGACCGCGAAGCCGAGCAGGAGTTCCTCTCCATCCGCCGGTCGCCGCCAGCGCCGCTCGAACCGGCTGCGGCGCCCGTCCCGGGCGTTGCTCACCGCGTCCTCGAACACGTCGCTCGTGATGCCGATCACGTCGGCCACCCGCCGTCCGATGATCCGCTCTGCGGGCTCGCCGAGGATCGACCGCCCGGCGCGGTTGACGAACGTCACCCGCTCGTCGGCCCCGGTGGTCAGCAGGCCGGTGCTGATCGACTCGACGATCTCGGTATGCAGGGCCTCGAGTTCCCGCAGATCGACCTCGCGACGGCCGAGTTCCTCGCTGGCCACCTGGAGCCGGTCGGCGAGCAGGCCGCCGAGGGCGCCGAGCGCCAGGAAGCCGACCATGTGCGAGAGCGCGGCGTAGAGCGCCCGGCCCGGATCCGGTCCGCCGCCGGCGGCGCGCCACAGGTCGACCACCAGCAGCGAGCCGTACGCCATCCAGGCCGCGACCGCGCCGATCACGCCGCCGCGCAGGCCGAACATCGCGGCGGCGATCATCACCGGGACGACGAACAGGAACGAGACCGGGGAGAGGATGCCGCCGGTGGCCAGCACGAAGCCGGCGACGATCAGGATGTCGGTCCCGATCTGGATCAGCGCCAGCAGGCCGCTGTCGCCGATCCAGCGCTCGAGCAGCACGTAGAGCAGGACGGCGCCGTAGACCACCGCGGACAGCGCGTAGAGCGGCGTCAGCGGACGGTCGGGCGCGAAGAGAATCTCGATCAGGAACGTGGCCAGAAGCAGGGCGGAGACGGCCACGATGCGCGCCGCGTTGAGTGTGACGAAGGGGCGGTGGAACAGCGTGCTCATCGCCTCCCCCAGCGAGGATAGAGCGAAGCGGGAGTCGGCGCGAGCCCCCGCCCCGCCCGCGGATCCGTCAGCCGATCTTGCTGATCAGGCTGAACATCGGCAGGTACATCGACACGACGATGCCGCCGATGACGGTCCCGAGGAAGACGATCATCACCGGCTCGAGCAGCGACAGCAGGTTGGCCGTCGCCTCGTCGACCTCGTCCTCGTAGAAGTCGGCGATCTTGCTCAGCATCGTGTCCATCGCGCCGGTCTGCTCGCCGACGGCGATCATCTGCACGACCATGTCCGGGAAGACCTTCGTCTCCTTCAGCGGTTCGTTGATCGTCTTGCCCTGCTCGACCGAGCTGCGCACCCGCTGGATCGCATCCTCGACGACCGCGTTTCCAGCGGTCCGGGCGGTGATGTCGAGCCCGTCGAGGATCGGCACGCCGGAGGACGTCAGCGTGGCCAGCGTGCGGCAGAAGCGGGCGACGGCGATCTTGCGCAGCAGCATGCCGATCACCGGAACCTTGAGCATCATGCCGTCGATGACCCGCCGTCCCTTGTGCGTCTTGTAGTACTGCCGGATCCCGAACCCGCCGAGGATCATCGAGCCGATCAGCAGCCACCACCACGAGCGCAGGAAGTTCGACAGGGCGATCACGAGCCGTGTCGGCAGAGGCAGCCGCGCCCCCAGACCGACGAACAGGTCGGCGAACACCGGAATCACGAACGTCAGGATGACCCACACCACGACGCCAGCGATCACCAGCACCGAGACGGGGTAGATCAGCGCGCCGCGCACCGCAGCCCGCAGCTTGACGATCTTCTCGATGTACAGCGACAGCCGCTGGAGGATCGTGTCGAGGATACCGCCGGTCTCTCCCGCGGCGACCATGTTGCAGTACAGGTCGTCGAACACCTTGGGGTGCTTGCGCAGCGAATCGGCGAGGGTCATGCCGGCCTCGACGTCGCCGCGCACCGAGTTCAGCACCGCCTGGAACATCTTGTTCGGCTGCTGCGCGGCGAGGATCTCGAGGCACTGGACCAGCGGCAGGCCGGCATCGATCATCACCGAGAACTGACGCGTGAAGATCGCCAGTTCCTTCTTCTTGACGCCGCCGCGCAGCTTCGGCAGCGCGAACTCCTTGCCCTTCTCGGCGATCACCGGGTTGAGCACGCCCTGGCGCCGCAGCGCGGCCAGCGCCTCGTCGCGGCTCTGCGCCTCGACCGTCCCCTCGGCGGCGGCCCCGCTGCGGGTACGTCCCTTGTAGCTGTAGGTGGCCATGACCCTCTCTCTCCTCGCGCCGGATCAGCGGCGGGCGGGCGTCCTGCGCCCGGGAGGCGTCGACGCTCCCCCGCCGAGCGTGCCGACGCCGCGGTTGATCATTTCCTGGAGTTCATCCGAGTTGTGCGACACGGAGAGCGCCGTCTGCAGCGTGATCTGGCGCCGGAAGTAGAGCGTCGCCAAGGACTGGTTGAACGTCTGCATCCCGTGCTGTGCCTGGCCGGTCTGCATCATCGAGTAGATCTGGTGGACCTTGTCCTCGCGGATCAGGTTCCGGATCGCCGAGTTGGGCACCAGGATCTCCAGCGCCAGCACGCGGCCGTTGCCACCGGCACGCGGCAGCAGCGTCTGGCACAGCACGCCCTGCAACGTCAGCGAGAGCTGGGCGCGGACCTGGGCCTGCTGATTGGGCGGAAAGACGTCGATGATGCGGTTGATCGTCTGGGCCGCCGAGTTGGTGTGCAGCGTCGCCAGCGTCAGGTGTCCGGTCTCCGCCACGCGCAGCGCGCATTCGATCGTCTCGAGGTCGCGCATCTCGCCGATCAGCACGACGTCGGGGTCCTGCCGCAGCACCGATCGCAGCGCGTTGGGAAACGACTTCGTGTCCGCTCCCAGCTCGCGCTGGTTGACCACACAGCGCTTGTGCGAGTGCAGGTATTCGATCGGATCCTCGATCGTGACGATGTGCGCCTGGCGCTCGGAGTTGATCTTGTCGATCATCGCCGCCAGCGTGGTGCTCTTTCCCGAGCCGGTCGGTCCGGTGACCAGCACCAGTCCGCGCGGCTTCTCGGCCAGCGTCGAGACGATCTCCGGCAGCCCGAGTTCGCGCAGCGACATCACTTCCCACGGAATCGTGCGGAACGCCGCCGCGATCGCCCCCCGCTGGTTGAACACGTTGCAGCGGAAGCGTGCCATGCCCTTGATGCCGAACGAGAAGTCGAGTTCGAGGTTGTCCTCGAAGCGGTGCTTCTGCTGGTCGGTCATCACGGAGTAGACCAGAGCCTTGGTCTGCGCCGCACCGAGCGGCGGCATCTGCAGCGGGACGAGCAGTCCGTGGATCCGGACCTGCGGCGGCGCGTTGGTCGTTATGTGGAGGTCCGTCGCCCCCTGCTCGACCATCGTCTTGAGCAGCTGCTGCATGCTTACCGACACGAACGGATCCCCCTTCGCGGTGCGCGACGCTCCCGCCACGCCGGCATCAGAAGACCGTCTCGCGCACGACCTCGTCGATGGTCGTCACGCCCTGCTTGATCTTCTCGAGTCCGGAACGACGGAGGGTCAGCATGCCCTCTTCGATCGCCTGCCGGCGCAGTTCCATCGCCGAGCAGCCGGTGAGGATCATTTCGCGGATCTCCTCCGAGATCTCCATCACCTCGAACAGACCGACACGCCCCTTGTAGCCGCTGTTGTTGCAGGTCCCGCATCCGCGTCCCTTCTGCACGCGGATGCTCGCGGCGTCCTCGGGACTGAAGCCGATGTCGATCAGGGCCTGCTTGGGAACGTCGATCGTCTGCTTGCAGTCCTTGCAGATCCGCCGCACCAGCCGCTGGGCGCAGATCAGGTTGACCGACGTCGCGACGAGGAACGGCTCGATGCCCATGTTCATCAGCCGGTTGATCGTGCTCGGGGCGTCGTTGGTGTGCAGCGTCGAGAGCACGAGGTGTCCGGTCAGGGCCGCCTTGACGGCGATCTCCGCGGTCTCGAAGTCGCGGATCTCTCCGATCAGGATGATGTTCGGGTCCTGGCGCAGGAACGAGCGCAGCGCCTCGGCGAACGTCAGTCCGATCGCCTCCTTCGTCTGCACCTGGTTGATTCCGTGCAGATTGAACTCGACCGGGTCCTCCGCCGTCATGATGTTGGTTTCCGGCGTGTTGACCTTGCTGATCGACGAGTAGAGCGTGTTGGTCTTTCCGGAACCGGTCGGCCCGGTGACCAGCACCATCCCCCACGGCTTGAGGATCGCGCGCTCGAACGCCTCGTACGATTCCTGCTCGAACCCCAGCTTGGCCAGGTCGAGGCACAGGTTCTCGCGGTCCAGCAGTCGCAGCACGACCTTTTCGCCGAACAGCGTCGGAACCGAGGAGACACGGTAGTCCATCTCCTTGGTACGCCCGTCCAGCTTCATCTTGATCTTGATCCGGCCGTCCTGCGGCAGACGGCGCTCGGCGATGTCCAGCTTGGCCATGATCTTGAGCCGGCTGATGATCGCGTCACGCAGCTTGAGCGGCGGGCGCATGTACTCGTAGAGCACGCCGTCGATGCGCAGCCTCACGCGGAAGTCGCGCTCGTAGCACTCGATGTGGATGTCCGAGGCACCCTTGTTGATCGCGTCGACGAGGATCCGGTTGACGATCCGCACGACCGGCGCGTCGGCGCTCATCGCCTCGAGGTTTGTCGCGTCGATCTCGTCGACTTCCTCGAGCAGCTCGAGATCTTCCTCGCTCGGCCCGTCGAACAGGATCTCGTCGGAGGATTCCTCGGACGTGGCCTCTTCCCAGACGTCGATGTCGCTTTCTTCGTAGGCGTGCTGGATCGCTTCGCGCAGCGCGAATTCGGATGCCAGCACAGGTTCGATCTCGCACCCCGTGCGGAACCGGATGTCGTCGAGGGCCACGACGTTGGTCGGATCGGCCATCGCCAGCGTCAGGACGTTGCCCGTCTTGTGGACCGGGAACACGTCGTAGCGGGAAGCGATCGTCTCGGGCACGAGCGTCAGCAGGTCGCGCTCGACGTGCTGGTACAGCGAACGCAGATCGATCGCCGGGATGCCGTACTGTTCGGACAGCACGCCGACGAGGTCTTCCTCGGTGCAGGCGCCGAGCTGGACGAGGTGATAACCCACCCGTCCGCCCTCCGACTTCTGCCGCTCGAGCGCCTCCTGGAGCGCCGGTCTTTCGATCAGGCCCTGCTCGAGGAGGATTTCGCCGATTCGGTCGGCCATCGATTGCCCTTTCCCCTGCTCCGGTTCCCGACGCTTCCGCGACGCCGGGTGCGTCCGGGCGGTCCCGCGGCGGAGGAAGCCCGCGCGGACGAGCTCTACTCCGTCAAATCTGTGTGCCGGCAGGCGCTCCGGTCAAGGAAATGCAGAATCGCTGGTGCGGATCCGGGAGGGTGCGGACGCCCGGTCAGAGCTGTTCGGCCACCCGCTGGGCTGCGAGCTCGAGTGCGAGCCTGGCCCGGCCGAGGTACTCGCCTCGGCCGGCACGCCCGACGACGTACAGCTCGGCCCCGGGAACGCGGACGACGACCAGCACGCCGCCGTCGCCGACCGCCACCCATTCCCGCACGAGTCCGAGGCCCGCCGCGCGGGCCGCGCGGGACAGGCCGGCCGCGACTCCGGTGGACTCGACGCCGAGTTCCTCGGGATCGGCGTCCGCGCCAGTCCCGGCCGGGCCGGCGGCGCTGGCGACGAGCACGCCCTCGCCGTCGACGAGCAGCAGTTCAGCGAGGCCGGGACAGCGGCGCCCCGCCTCGTTCAGCAGGGCGGCGAGGTCCCGGCGCGGGGACGGATCCGGAAGCGGGGGGCGCATGCGGGGCCCCCCGTCCTCAGTTGCAGAACGTGACGGAACGGATCGGCAGACGCCCCTCGGCTCTTCGCGGTTCACCTGCCACGTCCCGGCCCGAAAACACGAGGCGGATGCTCCCGCGGCTCGTGGCGTCGAACAGCGGCACGTCGGTGGCAAGCACGGTCGTCAGTCCGTAATCGGCCGTCCCGCCCGCGGGAACGGTGAATGAAACCTGCTCTCCGAGGCGGTTCGCCGGCCCGGGACCGGCCGTCATCTCGTAGTAGATGTCCACGCGGCTGAAGGTCACGTCGTTGAACGTGCCATCACTGCCGTTGCGGATCGTGGACTCGAACGCGACGGTGTTCTCGACGGACACGTACGTGGTGAAGTCCGTCGTGCCGTCTCCGTTGTCGTCTACCGGTGTCCCGTCGTAGTCCACGCAGGCTTCCGTGGGCGAGAAGCTGGTCACGGTGACGATCGCCGTCGAATCGCCCGGGTCGTCCGTAAGGCTGTTGCACCCGGCGATGATCGCGACTGCCGCGGCGAGCAGCAGGAACGCGGCCGCGCTGATCCAATCCTTGCGAGTGGCCATCTTGCTGCCTCCTCCTTCAGTAGGACTTGATGATCCGCGGCGTGATGAAGATCAGGAGCTCGCGGTTTCGGGTCTGCGTGTTGCGCGATCGGAACAGCCAGCCGAGGCCGGGCAGCTTGCGGAACCACGGGACTCCGACCTCGCTGCGGCCTTCGTTGACGGTGAAGATGCCGCCGATCACGGTCGTGCCGCCGTCGGGGAGCATCACCTTCGTCTCGGCGCGCTGGGTATTGATCGACGGAACCTCGCCCACCGTGTTGACGAAGTCGGGCTGGTTGTTCTCGACCGTCAGCTCGAGCACGACCGTGCCCTCGGCGGTGATCTGCGGTGTCACCTCGAGCCGCAGCGACGCGGCGACGAAGCGCACGTCGATCTCGGTCGCCGTCGTGCTGACGATCGGGAACCGGACGCCCTGTTCGATCTCGGCGGTCTCGTTGTTCTGGGTCGCGATCTTCGGTGCGGACAGACGCCGCGCGTAGCCCTCGGTCTCGAGCGCATCGAGGGTCACGTCGAGCGTGAAGGAGTCGAGCACGTTGCCGACCGAAAGCCCGAAGGCGCTGGTCGTGCTGGCACGCGGCAGGTTGAGCGCGTAGCGCGCGTTGGCGCGGTGCGGGAAGTCGAGATTGGTCTCGGTGCCCAGCGACGGATCGGCGTCGGCATTGAAACCCCACTGGATGCCGAGATCCTTGACGAAGTCCCGCGAGACCTCGACGATCCGCGCCTCGATCATCACCTGGGGCGTCTCGGCGTCGAGCGTCGTCAGCAGGGCGTCGGTCGCCGAGATCCGGCTCTCGATGTCGCGGATGATCAGCGAGTTGGTGCGCTCGTCGAGCATCACGCGTCCCTTGGGACTGAGGATCACGCGACGGATGACGCGCTCGACGTCCTTGGCCTTGGCGTAGGACAGCGTGCGCGTGATCGTCACCGGCGTTCCTTCGAGTTCCTTGGCGTCGCGCAGGGCATTGCGGGCCGCCGCCTCCTGGGCCAGCTTCGTCACCGGCGCGATGCGCACGACATTGCCCTGGAGAACCATGTCGAGGCCGTTGTTCTGAAGGATCAGGTCCAGCGCCTGGTCCCACGGCACGTCGTCGACCACGATCGTGACCTTGCCGGCAACGGCCGGGTCGAGCACGAAGTTCAGGCCCGAGATGTCGTGGAACAGACCGAAGACCTGCTTGATGTCGGCATCGACGAGCTGCAGCGAGATCGGCGTGCCGGAGTAGGTCTTGCGCCGCCCTTCGATCGTCTTGGTCTCGACGTCGGGCAGGAACGCGGACTGGTCGTCACCCTCGGCCGTCGTCACCGGTGCAGGCGCCGGCGCCGTGATCGCGCTCTCGGTCTGCCGCGCGGCGTCGTTGATCACCTGGTCGATCTCGGCCCGCGACCACGCGCTCGCGGCAGCATCCCCGGCCGGCTCGGCGGCCGGCGTGTCGCTGACTTCGGTCACGTACGCCGCCGGCGCCGGTGCGATGGCGGGCGCCTCGGCGGGCACTGCCGGGACGCTCGGCGCGGGGGCCACCTCGGTCACCTCGGCCGGAGGCGTGTCGACGACCGGCGCCGGGGCGGGCGTCGGGGTCGTCAGGGCGGTCGGCACCGGCTCGGGTCGCGGCGCGACCTGCGGCCTGGTCGACGGCTCGGACGGCGTGGTCGAGGCCGAACCGACCTCGAGCACCGGACGATCGAACACCCGCTCGGCCTGAGGGTCGACCGGGGCCTCCGGCTCGGACGCGGCCACCGGCTCGGGCTCCGCCACGATGGCGGGCTCCGGATCCGCCCCGGTCGGCGTCCCGGCTTCCTCGGCGGTCACCGGATCGGGCTCGGTGGCGACCGAGGCGACCGGCTCCGGCCCGGAGACCGCCGGCGGCGTCTCGATCTGCGGCTCCACGGCCGGCTGCTCGACGGCGGCAGACGCCGCGATCGGCTCCATTGCCGCGGACTCCGCCGCGAGGACGAGCGCAAGGCCATGGCCGGTCCGGTCGACCGACCAGGCCACCGGGGCGGTCAGGTCGACCACGACCCGCGTCACCGGCGGCTCTTCGAGCCACTGCCCGATGCGGACGCGGACGACGTGCGAGTCCCCCACCTCCAGGCGGCTGCGCACGTTCGCCGCACGCACGCCCGGCAGGTCGAGCACCAGCCGGTCCGGCCCGCTGAGCGAGAAGACGTCGTAGGCGAAGGCACCGTCACCGGTCAGCGCCAGCAGCACGCCGCCATGCGTCTCGTCCTGGCGTACCTCTGCCTCGAGCAGCCGCGTCGCCTGCGGCTGGTCGGCCGGTGCCGCCTGCGAGACGAGCAGCGGGGGCCGATCGTCGTACGGCAGGGTCGCCGCGAAGACGCCCCCGGCCCATGCCACGGCGAGCGCGAACGCCAAGATCCCGGGCGTCCAGCCCCGCCGACCGTCTAGCCTTCTCATGAGCCCTCCTCCATCTCATCGTCTTCCTGCGCGACCTGCTGCCCGGATTCGGGTCTGAGTCGCTTGACGACATCCCGGTAAGGCTTGATCCGGCGCGGATCGTCGACTTCCTGTCGAAACACGACGGTGCCCGCCCCGAGGTCGATCGAGATCAGGCGCGCGTCGTAGACCACGTCGCCTTCGTGCAGCACGTAACCGCGATTGTCCGAGCCGCGGAACAGCGCGATCTCGTTGCCCACGGTGTCGGTGGCCACGCCGAGCAGGTCGATCTCGGTGACCAGCATTCCGGCGATCCCCTTCGGTCGCTTCCCCTTGACGACCGGCTGCGCCCGCACCAGCGATTCGAACGGATCGCGGCGACCGGCCGGCTCGTAGGTGAAGAACTGGCCGGTGATCACCGCCTCGCTGTCGCGATCGATCCGCTCGATCACGCCCCGGTCCTGGCGCTCCGCCGGAGACTTCGGCGGCTCCTGGGCGAGCCCCTCGCCGCCGGAGACGCCGGCCAGCGCGGCGAGCGACGCCAGCGAGATCAGCGCGGTCAGCCGCGCGAACGCGACGGTGAGTCTGCTGTCATGTCGCATGGGCCACCTCACGAGTCCGACGCCTCATCGCGGTAGATGAACGTCTTGGCGACGAAATTGGCCTTGATCGTCGCCCGCACCTTGCCGCGCCCCTTGTTGGCGGGTCCGATGGTGACGTTCTCGACGTTGATGATCCGCTGGTACTTGCTGATCCGGTCGAAGAACATGCCGAGCTGGTGGTAGTTGCCGAGCACTTCCATCTGGATCGGCTGCTCGCGCAGGAACTCCCGCTCGGCGAGCGACTGCGGGTTGAACACCTGCAGCTCGAGATTCGTCTGGTCGGCCAGCGCCTTGATCCACTTCAGCAGATCGCCGAGTTCCGGCCCGGTCGGCAGGATCTGCCGCAGGTCGACGAGCTTGCGCTCGAGGGAGGCGATGTCCCGCTGGAGTTCCTCGATCTGCGCCTGCGCCTGACGACCACGGCGGATCTCGGCGCGGTTCTTCTCGATCTTGGACTCCAGTTCCTCGATCCGCTCCGCCTTGCGGGTCAGATCGAGCGGCGCCATCCGGTACTGGGTGAAGGCCAGCACGCCGCAGACCACCACCGCGATCGCCACCTTGCCCCACCAGGGAAGATTCTTGAGGTCCATCAGCGCCTCCCTACTCGGCGCGCGCGACGGCCGAGCCGGCGGTGGATCCCGCCGCACCCGGCGTCGGCCCGGTGCAACGACACGAGAGCTGGAACGACACGCCTTCGGGCACGCGCTTGGTCGTCCCGAGCGTCACCCCCTCGAAGAAGGGTGAGTCGCGCAGGTTGTTGTAGAAGTTCGACACCGCGTTGTAGGTCGTCGCCTTGCCCGAGATGCGGAGGTTGCCGCCGGTCTCGGCGAGCTTGTCGAGCCACAGGAAGTCCGGCAGCTCCCGGCTGACCTGGTCGAGCAGGTGGACCGGCACGACCTGGCGCCGCTTGAGGTCCGAGATGATCTGCACCCGCTGTTCGAGGGCCGCCTTCTTGGTCTCGAACTCGTCGACCTTCTCGAGCGCCTTCTTGAGCTGGATCACCTCCTCGTTGGTCCGTCGCAGTTCGGCCTGGAGGTCGTCGATCGTCGACGTCCGGTCCCACCAGACCCAGCCGAGCCACCCGGCGGTGATCGCGACGACCGCCAGCGAGCCGATCGCCGCGGGGTTGGCGATCGCAGCCAGCGAGAGACCGGCGCGGGCCGCGCCGGCCTGACGGTCCTCGCGCTCCTCGATCAGGTTGATCCCGTCGTCGATCTCACGCCGCATCGCCAGGCCGGCGGCGACGGCGATGTTCGGACCGGCCTCGCCGAACTCCGCCTCGAGCCGCGACGGCAGGCGCACGCGGCGGAACGCATCGAGCATCTCGACGCGGGCACCGAAACTCTCGGACAGCACGTCCGGCAGGCCGGGCAGCTTCGAACCGCCGCCCGTGAGCAGGATCGTCTCGAGCGCCTGCTCGCTGCCGGCAAACGCCTTGACGAAGTCGATCGTGCGCTGGATCTCGTGGCACAGCTCCTCGTTGACCGACGCCAGAATCTCCGCGACCTGGTCCCCCGAGACACCCTCGACCGGCTCGCGGCGCTTGGCCGCCTCGGCCTGCTCGCGCGAGAGATTGAGTTCGCGCTGCAGCGTGTCGGTGTACTGGTTGCCGCCGATCGAGATGTCGCGCCAGAACACGGCCTGGCCATGGTGCAGCACCGCGATGCTGGTCACCGACGCGCCGATGTCGATCAGCGCCGCCGAGGCCGGCATCTCGTCGGCGTAGTTCTCCACCAGGCACTTGAGCGCCGCGAAGCTGCCGACATCGACGAGCACCGGCTCGAGCCCCGCCTGGGCGATCACCGACGCGTAGTCGTCGATCTTCTCCTTGCGGGCGGCGACGAGGATCACGTCCATGTTCCCTTCGCCGGCCAGCGAGGGACCTTCGAGCAGGTGGTAGTCGAGCGAGACTTCCTGGATGTTGAACGGGATGTACTGCTCGGCTTCCCACTTGATCTGTTCCGCCAGTTCCTGCTCGCTCATCTGCGGCAGGTTGATCCGGCGGATGATCACCGAATGCCCGGACAGCGCGGTCGCCACGCGCCGCGTGCGGATCCGGTTCTGTTCCCAGATGCGGCGCAGGGTATCGACGACGAGGCCGGCATCCATGATCGTGCCGTCGACGATCGCTTCCTGCGGAAGCGGCTCGTTGGCCAGCGAGACGACTTACCATCCGCGACCGCGGCCGAGCTGCTTGAGTTCGACGACCTTGATCGAGCTGTCGCCGATGTCGAGGCCCACGATGTCCTTGGACCGACCGAAGATCATGCGTCCCTCCGCGCCGGCCAGGCGTCGGACGTCATTCCGGACAGGGCCGAAGCTACGCGATCGATGGACGTGAAGTCAAGGCGAAAGCGGACTGGAACGAACAGCGCAGGCCCGCCCCGAACGCCCGGCCTTCCCTGGCCCATCTGCTCCACGTGACCCTCTCTCCGGACAGCGCCCGCGCACTGCCGACTCGAGCCCCTCCCGGCGGCCTGCAGGCAGGCACCGTGGCACCCGAGCGCCTTCCTGCACCCCGGGTGGGCCTCGCCGCGAATATGGGTTTCGGCTGATACGCGGGCAACCGTCCGCGTCCGGACTGTGCCCGGTCGCAGCCGAAGAGGCGAAATCGGTCAGGAAGCGACCGCTACGGCCTCGATCTCGACCAGCACGTCCTTCGGCAGGCGGCTGACCTCCACCGCCGCGCGGGCCGGGCGATGGCTGCCGAACGCCTCGGCGTAGACCGCGTTGACGTCCTGGAAGTCGCCCATGTCGGCCAGGAAGACCGTCGTCTTGACGACCCGGTCGAGCCCGGAACCCGCCGCCTCGAGGACCGCCTCCAGGTTCGCCAGCACCTGGCGCGCCTGCGCCGCGGCGTCGGTGCCGACCACGGCGCCGGTCTCCGGGTCGAGGGCGATCTGGCCCGAGCAGAACAGGAACCCGCCGGCGCGGACCGCCTGGCTGTAGGGGCCGATCGCCGCGGGAGCGCGGTCGGTCTCGATCCTCTCGATGGGGGTCACTTCGGTTTCTCCTCTCCGGGACGCCGGTGGCGCCCCAGGATGCGGTCCGGAGCGATGCGCCCGACCATGTAGACGCCGGGGCTGCGGCGCAGGACGGTCATCAGTCGCTCGACCTGCGGACGGTCCTGCACCTCGGCGACGACGTAGATCAGCCCCTGGCCGTCCTCGCCGACATCGGCCTCCGCATGACGGATGTTGACCTTGCTGCTCTCGCAGACGGTCGCCACGCGGGCCAGCATTCCCGGACGGTTCTCGGTTCGCACTTCGAGACCGACGGTGAAGGTCGACGAGCTGTCGTCGCGAGCCCATTCGACCTCGATCCGCCGGCCGGGATCGACGAGCAACTGGTCGAGGTTGGGGCAGTCCTCGGTGTGGACCGTCACGCCCCTGCCGCGCGTGATGTAGCCGACGATCGCGTCGCCGGGGATCGGATTGCAGCAGCGCGCCAGGCTGATCACGGTGTCGCCCAGCCCGTGGACCTTGACCTTCTCGGGACTCCGGCTCAGTGCACGGGTGACGCGGCGAAGGATTCCGGCGGAGGCTTCCTCCTGCCCGTCCTCGGCCTCCGCCGCCCCGGCGGGCCGTTCGGCGGCCAGCGACAGATAGTGTCCCGGCGTCAGCTTGCCGACGCCGATCGCCGCCAGCAGGTCGTCGAGGCTTTCGAAGCGCAGCTCCGCAAGGGCGCGCTCGCGCGCCTCGTCGGTGATCGCCTTGGCCGGGATCCGCAGCCTGCGCATCTCCCGCTCGAGCAGCGAGCGACCGAGGTCGACCGAACGCTCCCGTTCCACCGCCCGCAGGTGGGCGCGGATCTTGGTCCGCGCCCGGGAGGTCTTGACGAATGCCAGCCAGTCGCGGCTCGGCTGGTGGCCCTTCTGGGTCACGATCTCGACGATGTCGCCGCTCCTGAGCTCGGTGCGCAGCGGCACGAGCCGGCGGTTGACCCGTGCGCCGACGCACTGGTGACCGACCTCGGTATGGACGGCATAGGCGAAGTCGATCGGGCACGATCCGCGCGGCAGGCTGATCACGCGCCCCTTGGGCGTGAAGACGTAGACCTCGCCGGGATACAGGTCGACCTTGACGTACTTGAGGAACTCCCGGGCATCGCCGACGTCCTTCTGCCAGTCCATCACCTGCCGCAGCCACTGCATGCCGGCCAGTTCGCGGTCGGTCAGCTTGCCCTGGTCCTTGTAGCGCCAGTGGGCCGCGATGCCCTCCTCGGCGATGCGGTCCATGTCGCGCGTCCGGATCTGGACCTCGAACGGATGCCCCTTGTCCGACATGACGGTCGTGTGCAAGGACTGGTACAGATTCGGCTTGGGCATCGCGATGTAGTCCTTGATCCGGCCCGGCACGGGCGGCCAGATCGAGTGCACGATCCCCAGCGCGCCGTAGCAGTCGCGCACCGACTCGGTGATCACGCGGAACGCGATGATGTCGTAGACCTGGTCGACCTCGATCATCTGCGCCTGCATCTTGCTGTAGATCGAGAACAGCGACTTGAACCGGCCGGTGATCTCGCAGCGGATGCCGTGCCGATCGAGTTCCTGCTGCAGTTTCTCGCGCACCTCGGCGATCAGCTCGTCGGAGACCTGCTTGACCTCCGCGAGCCGCCGCTCGAGCATCTCCCACGTCTCCGGCTCGAGATAGCGCAGGGCCAGCTCCTCGAGTTCGGCGCGCACGCGGCCGATGCCCAGCCGGTGTGCCAGCGGCACGTAGATCTCCAGCGTCTCGCGGGCCTTCTGGAGCTGTTTTTCACGCGGCATGTGCATCAGCGTGCGCATGTTGTGGAGCCGGTCGGCCAGCTTGACGATGATCACGCGGATGTCGTTGACCATCGCCAGGATCATCTTGCGGACCGTCTCTGCCTGGCGATCGGCCTCGGGCGCGATGTCGAGCCGCGTGAGCTTGGTGACCCCGTCGACGAGGTGGGCGATGCCGGGGCCGAACTCGTCCTCGACGTCCTGGATCGTGACCTGGGCGTCCTCGACCGCGTCGTGCAGCAGGCCGGTGGCGACGGTCTCCTCGTCGAGGTCGAGTTCGGCCAGGATGTAGGAGACCTCGAGCGGATGCGTCAGATACGGCTCGCCGGAGCGCCGCGTCTGACCGCGGTGGGCCATCGCCGCGTAGACGTACGCCTTGCGCAGCAGGTCCAGCGAGGCCTGCTCATGGGTCCGCTCCACACGCTCGAGAATGTCTTCGAACCGGATCATTCCGGTTGGATTCTAGCCCGGATCGTACGTCGAGCCCCCGCCGGCCGGTGGCCGGGTGCCAATCAGGTCCGCGCCGCCGCCTTGCGCGAACCGCCGCGACGCTGGCCCGTGCGCCGCGCCAGCACCTTGTGCCAGAACAGCAGCACAGGGCTGGCGACATAGACCGACGAGTACGTACCGACGATCACGCCGATCAGCAGGACGAAGGCGAACGGGCGGATCACCGGACCGCCGAAGAAGAACATCGAGGCCACCACGGCCCACGTCGTGCCGGACGTGATCAGCGTCCGCGAGAGCGTCTGGTTGATCGAGGTGTTGACCAGCTCGGGGAACTTGCCGGTCCCCTTGGCCTTGATGTTCGCGCGGACCCGGTCGAAGACGACGATCGTGTCGTTGACCGAGTAGCCGACCAGCGTCAGGAACGCCGCGACGACCGGCAGGTTCGCCTCGAGACCGGCCGCGGAGAAGGCGCCGAGCGTGATGATCGTGTCGTGCATCAGCGCCAGGATCGCCGCCAGGCCGTACTGGAGCTGGAAGCGGATCCAGATGTAGATCAGCATGAACACCAGCGCACCGACGATGGCGAGGTAGGCCTTCTGGCGCATCTCGCCCGAGATCGCGCCGGCGATCACCTCCTGCCCGCGCAGGCCGAACGGTCCGATGAAGGCGTTCTCCCGCAGGAAATCGCGCGCGGCCTCGGTGACGCCATCGACCGCTAGCGCCTGGTCGAGCGACTCGAACACGCCGGCGTGCTCGCGCCGGAAGGAGGCCAGCGCCTCGGCGATCCGGCTCGCCTCTTCCGGCGGAAGGCCGGCATCGTCACGCAGACGCTGCTCGAGGGTCACCTGGTCGGCGACGTTGAGGTCGAGCTTTCCGGCGGCCATCTGCTGCTCGACAGCGTCGGGGCGCAGTGCCGCGACGACCTTGCGGGCCAGGTCGCGGCCCTCGGACTCCACGTCACCGGTCTCCGGCAGCGCGACCCGGATCGCGATCTCGCGTCCCTCGCTCTCGCCGAAGGTGGTGACCGAGACGCCGGACAGGCCGGACTCCGAGAGCGTCTTGCGGATCTCGTCCAGGCTCGGAGCCTCGACGTAGTGCAGCAGCACCTCGGCGCCGCCGGCGAACTCGACGCCCTGCCTGATGCCACGCGTCACCAGGGTCGCGACCGAGATCACGATCAGGACCGCGGAGATGCCGAGGCAGAGGCGGCGATGCGCCATGAAGTCGATGTTGACCTTGCCGAGGAACTCCATCGCCCCCTCCGCGTCAGATGTAGAGTCTGGCGCCCGGCCGGTTGCCGATGCGCAGCTCGAAGATCGTCCGGCTGACGAAGATCGCCGTGAACAGCGACGCCAGGATGCCGATCGACAGCGTGACGGCGAAACCGCGTACCGGGCCGGTGCCGTAGTTGAACAGCAGGACCGCAGCGATCAGCGTCGTGACGTTGGCGTCGACGATGGCGGACATCGCCTTGCCGAAGCCGCCCTCGAGCGCTCCGCGCGTCGTCTTGCCCGCGCGCAGTTCCTCGCGGATCCGTTCGAAGATCAGCACGTTGGCGTCGACCGCCATGCCAACGGTCAGGATGAACCCGCCGATTCCCGGCAGCGTCAGCGTCGCGCCGAAGAACGCCATCACCGCGGCGATGATCAGCAGGTTGAACAGCAGCGCGACGACCGCATTGATGCCCGCCAGCTTGTAGTACACGGCCATGAACACGACGACGGCCAGGAAGCCGAACAGGATCGCCCTCAGCCCCTGGCGGATCGAGTCGAGCCCCAGCGACGGTCCGACGGTGCGCTCCTCGATCGTCACCACGCGGGCGGGCAGCGCGCCGGACCGCAGCGTGAGCGAGAGATCCTGCACCTCTTCCCAGCTGAAGTTG